>JALSKP010000029.1 GCA_026988815.1 Myxococcales bacterium
AAAAGCCGGACGCATTTTACCCGATCACGCCAGCGATCCCAAGGCCGCTATCAAGGGTGCGCCCGAATGTGACCTCTCCATCCTCTTGGCCCACCGTCCCAACTCCGTATATGACGCGATTGATTTGGGCTTTGATCTCCAACTTTCCGGCCATACCCATGGCGGTCAATTTTGGCCGTGGAATATGTTTATTGGTCTGGCTCACGCGTTTTCAGCCGGTCTGGGAAAGTACAAAAATAGGATGTGGGTTTACGTTAATCGGGGAACCGGATATTGGGGGCCTCCGATTCGAACGGGCGTTCCTCCCGAGATCACCAAGCTAACTTTTGTGAAGGCCTAGATTGGCGTCGGAAAGACAAGATGCTTTCCCGGCTGAAATCGTAAACTACTCAACAATAATTACAACACGTCTGGCACACAGCGAATCCCATAATTTTGTAGAGCCTTGAACTTTCTTTCCTGGTTCAAGGGCGTTCTCAGTGAGAACAAACCCGTCACTCCCAATCATCGATTGGCAGTTGGGATTAATGTAATTCAAGGTCGCACCATCTTCTTGGGACCCAACAATCATCGATGATAACTCCTCATTCTCTTAAGTTCGTCTTCGTATGGCATCCATTCACGCCGTTTACCCAGACGAGATTGGCGCGCCATTGCTTTGATTATTCGTTGCAGTGGTTAACGCGCTTGTTCCAGTATTCGTCTGGCTTGTCGCGTTGTTTGTCTGACCCTTGGCGTTATTCGTCGAGATTTCGCTGCCGCAAGCGGGGCAAATCAAAATAAATCCCATTAAACTCTGTTTAAATATGTGCATCGCGCTCTCCAGCAACTTGTCGTTAGTAGTTTGAGTGTTTTGCGTAAAAAAGGATTCTATTTTATGGGTGTCATTACGAATATGAACGTTGTGGACGCCGTCAATCTCAATCTAGGCTCCTTCAACCGCAGCCTCGACATTCATGCCGAGATAGGACGATGCGCCGAACGGGAAACAAGGCGGGGATCTTTTGAACACACAATATTCCGATAGAAATCTGCCGCTTCAATATTACCTAGCATCGTATACGTATTTAATATTACCATGGCCCTTTCTGGAGTAGGCGAAAACTGGAAGGCAACCAAAGCCGAAGGAAGTGCGGTCGCGTAACATTCTCGCGAATAAAAATGGGAGGCCACTTTATCAAGAACAATTGCACGGGATTCTACAGGGAAACTATTACAACAAAAAAGCGCGGCTTTTAAGAACGATAACGAAGACTCCCATTCTTTCTTTTTGGTCAATGTATTATGTATTACCTGCGTTAGCTAAACCAATTGCAGCAATGGCGATCTTCAATTCCGCAACATGAAGGTAGGCATCTTCGGCTTTCTCGTATTGCCCTGCGCGATCATATCGCCAAGCACGTTCACTCCATTGTCGTGCTTTCACATCATTATTTTCGTGGGCCCCGCTTTGTTTCTCAACAATTTCAAACATTTTTTCTTCGTCATTTTTTTGCAGATATTTCTTTACCCACTCAAAATTTGTAGTGCTCTTAAGTGTTGGGGACAACGTCCCTTGAGCATATTTTTCCCATTGGGCCTGCGTTAACATTTTTCTATCGTCTGCTTTCAAAACATCTTGATATAGAAGATTTAGACGAGAAAAAGAGCGACGATCGTTGCAAAAATAGCCTTCTAAAATTTCACACGCTTGTCGTGTTTGGCCTAATTTTTGATGCGCCTCACACAAACGAGGAAGAATGCGGTCGTACGCAAAACCAGATAATGAGGGATAATTGATCACGTGCGAATCCAATGGAAGCTTCAACACCATTTCCCAATCTTCACTTTTTTTAAGTATATGCACGGCGAGTTCGAACACCATTGCGGAAAGTCCATTTGAGGAGAGAACAAAACTTTTGAGCCACTTCCACGCTTCTTTTGCGTTTTCTATATTGGGATTATCGTAGAATAAACCATGCGCAATAAGATACCTAAGCTCGGAGCGTTCAGACAGAGCCGGTAAAGGGTCCAGCATTTTCAAGGCATCGGTGATGAGGCCGTTATTGAGAAGATAACCTAGGCGATCCATCGCCGACTGACTAATCGGAGACAGCGCATCGAGGGGATGCGCATTTTTCCAATCTTCAAATTTCCATTCTTGGTCACTTATAAACTTTCTAAGGCCCGTTGATTCGAAATGCTTTTTAGCTTTACCATTTTCGTTTTGTTGAACAAAGCCATAAGCCAACGCTTCTCTGGCGTTGAGAAAGTCAGGGTCTTCTTCTAAAAATATCTCGCATTGTCGTTTAAGATTCCCCTCCAATATCGCCAATGTGAGGAGATAGAGTGCTGCGAGCTTTCTTCGTCTTCCTTGGAGCAGATTGTGTTTTCGTCTTCCAAATATTTTCTTAAAAAAGACGGCCGCATTTTTGAAGCGCTTTTCCTCGAAGGCCCTGATTGCCGCCTCGGCATACCCTCGCATCCTGGGAACAATACCTAATTTAGTTTCTATGGTTACTAATTCAATCCCCTCAAACTCTCCGGCTTCCAGAGGATAATACTTGACGAATAGACGATAGGTTTTCTTGGCGCGCTCAACGAATCGCGTTTCTATTTCACAATGCATTTTCAACAACAAAGCATTACCCAGCGAAGGCGCAATTGCTAACGCATCCTTGGAAAGCTTCATCGCGACGCCATAACGTTCTTGACGGAGGGCAATACGGGCCAAATCTAAAATCCCGTCCACTGTAGTGGCGGATGCCGGTGCCCAAAAGCTAGGCTTAATGTTTCGCATGCGCAGAAAGGCCCGTCTTGCGAGTACAAAATTGCCTTGGCGAAGTGCGAGTTCGGCAAGTGTAGGATCGTCGATCGAATCAATCGAATCTAGAGGAAAGAGTTCATGACTTTTTATGGCGAGCCTAGCTTGTAAATTTTGCCTGACTCCCACCCGAAGGTTGAGATTGCGATGCTTCAAGCGCTCGTAATATTTATTATCTGCATCACACGAAAGAAGGAGTAAAGTGGAGAATACAAATGTGAGGTTTAGGTTTTTCATGCCCAAAATATAGGTTTTGGAAACCCAAGTCTCCAAGGATACCGGCATGAGTCGTTTTCATTTCAGTCGATTGTTCCGCAAAAGCGGAGTTGATATTCTAGAAATTCCCATTGGTATTGACTCTATCTCTTTTTCTTTAACGCTTTGGCCATTCGATCTTGCAAGCGAAGAACCACGTAACCGTCGAGCATTGTACGGTCGTTTAACAAAGCACAGCCGACCAATTCCACCCACATTCCCGGACCACCGTAGGCATCTAAAGAACGCGGGAAGGGTTTTCTAGGCCAGACAATATTGCGAGAGGGAATAACGTAGGAGCGTTTATTTTTGTGAATGAAGGCTTCATAATCCGGATCTTTGGGTTGGTTTCCGCCGTAATAGGCAGTCAGATTTGTGATCGTTAAACACCCATCATCGGATAATTTAACCAATGCACTGGCGTCATCGGCGAAGATATTAAGGTGCTCAGATTTTCCGCTTTTTGATGAAATCTCAATGTCCAGATCGCCTCCTATAACGTCAATAATTTCGGCTCCCTGTGGCGCAACTTCGATGGGCTCCATCAAGCCGGTGATGCTTACGCTTTTTGCTTCCTCGCTCAAATTTAGTAAATAGATTTGGGTGCGACCGTAGGCAAAACTGCGATACCCAAACCAACCCGAGCCCGATAATTTTCCAACGCCGCCAATGATAAGCAATCCACCAAATAGTAAACCCAGATATATGAGTCGTTTTTTCCACGGCGAGGGCACTACGATTTCTTCCACACGAATCTCCAAAAAAAGCTAAGGTGCTATAACCTTAAATTGGGACAATGTCTTGCTCGGCTTTGTTCCTTTTTGGTCAAAGGATTTCTAGGCCATCATCATTCAAAGTTCTTTGGGACGAAGCAAAACTAATAAATCGAAAGCTCCCATCGCTGTTGCCTCGATCCAGTTTTCGCTTTCGGTGCTCAGAACCGCGATGTTTGCGGTGGTCATGCTCACACTATCATTAGTAAAATAGCTTACTGATTGTTCCCAACCCGGATTATGTCCAAGAACCAAGACGCAGGAAATATGATCTTCTACCTCTTCCAAAGCCTCCGAAATATCGTGCATCCGGCCACCATAAAATTCGGAACGCTTAATCACACGCGGTGCGTCTGAAGAAAAGGTCTTCAGCATAATCTCATAGGTCTGGGTTGTACGCTCGCTGTCCGAACTAATGATAAGTTCTGGCACGAGATTTCGCTTCTCAAGTTCGAGCGCCATCTTTTTTGCATCTCCGCGTCCACGTTTATTTAGGGTGCGTTGATGATCGGTTAAAGAATCGTCGTCCCAAGAACTCTTCGCATGTCGCATTATTAATAATTGTCTTTCCAATTGGTCTTCCTTGTTTGTGATCTGTCGGGCGCGACCCTCTGTGGTGCGCGAAGCCTGCCCTCGGGGTACGCCCTAAACATCAATAAATAAAGGAAATTTAAGGATTAGCATACTATGCAAACCTCTCTTCCTCTCACAAAGATTCTGCTAATCGCTCGATTGGGGCAAAAACCACTCGATAAAAAGCGCCTTCTTGGTTCTAAAAACGCGGTATTTTTCCATTTCCACAACATCAACAAGGTCATGCTCCGCGTTATCGATACATTTTCTTTTCCCCTTAAACGCATAACAAAAAAGATCCTCGCCGGCATCCAAATCGATCACCTTTTCTCCGAACCACTTTAACGGACCCGATCG
Source organism: Myxococcales bacterium (assembly GCA_026988815.1). Lineage (GTDB taxonomy): Bacteria > Myxococcota_A > Bradymonadia > Bradymonadales > Bradymonadaceae > CALJNB01. Next base: position 4,762 of record JALSKP010000029.1, read on the forward strand.
ATATAGAGCCCCTTTTTCTGCACCCGAAAATCAAATCCCGCTTTTCTATTATTTCCGCGTTGCCAATAGTCAAAAGTGGAGTGTTTTTCGGCTGTTCTGCGATTCACCAAAATAAGGCGTACAGAGGGATTCATGTCTCGATCTTCAAAACCATCTTCATGAATCAACACCCAAGGGCCGGAAAAGAGGTACCCCGCCGAGGCCGATATTTTTTTCCTCGGCGTTCGCCGATTTCCCGTGGGAGGTAATTTTCGGTGTCCAAAACGAAGCCCAAGCCGACATCGTCCAAATCCCCTTTTTGATGATTAGGGACAACTAAGCTGCCCTACCCATTTTTCTAATAAATTAATCCCAC
>JALSKP010000030.1 GCA_026988815.1 Myxococcales bacterium
CAGTTGTTGAAAGTAGTAAACCAACGTACAAAAGTGCAACCCTCTCCTCAGCGCTCTCCACGGCTACGGTTTTCCCAAAAATCGTAGAAATCCTTTGTGAAAAAACAGGTTACGATCCAGACGAAATTGAAGCCGAGTTTGAACTTGAGGCTGACCTCGGAATTGATACCGTCAAGCAAGCTGAGATCATGGGAAGTGTGCGTGCGTTTTATGCGCTCGAAAAGGATGACGATTTTCGATTATCCGAATATCCAACCTTGAACCATTTGACCGCTTACGTGATCGAAAAAGGAGGCTCTGGTCCATCGACATCGCCGAATGAGGCTGCTCCGCAATCGACGCCTCTTCCGGAGTCTACATCGCTGTCCTCAGAAGGTATCTTGACCAAAGTCGTTGAGATTCTTTGTGAAAAAACCGGTTACGATGCAGACGAAATTGAAGCTGATTTTGAACTCGAAGCCGATCTAGGTATAGATACGGTTAAACAAGCCGAAATCATGGGGAGCGTGAGAGAATTCTATTCCCTCGAAAAAGACGATGATTTTCGATTGGCAGAATACCCAACATTGAACCATCTCACACAGTATGTTTTCGAAGGTGCACAGAGATCAACTTCTGAAAGCGCCAAGACGATGGACGCCTCACTCAGTAAACCCGTGTACAAATCAGTTGAAATCAAGAGTTCCGAAGGGCTCGATGCGTCGGTCGTGCTGACCAAAATTATTGAGATTTTATGCGAAAAAACGGGTTACGATGCCGATGAAATTGAACCTGACTTTGAACTCGAAGCAGACCTGGGTATCGATACAGTAAAACAAGCTGAAATCATGGGAAGTGTGCGCGAACTTTACGCCCTTGAGAAGGACGATGACTTCCGCCTCGCTGAGTATCCAACGCTGACCCACCTACGTGATTACGTTCTCGAAAAGGCGCCTTTAAGTGGTGCAACATCTCGATCGCAGGCCGTCGAAACGTCGTCGGAAACACTTGATCTTGCCAGTGTTCAGGCGAAGATTATAGAGACACTATGTGAAAAAACGGGATACGACTCTGAAGAAATTGAAGTGGATTTTGAACTGGAAGCCGACCTGGGTATCGATACCGTCAAACAAGCCGAAATCATGGGAAGCATTCGCGAGCTCTATGCCCTTAAAAAAGATGATGACTTTCGACTCGCCGAATATCGAACAATCAAAGGTCTGGCTCAATACGTTCTCGAACAACCCAAAAACGGAGATACGGGGGCGAGGAAAGGTGCCAAAATTGAATCTAAACTCAACCCTCCTTCGACTCCCGCACGCGGCGAGAAAGTGCTGCCCTTTGAAGCTCGAGACAAAAGAATAACCCAACATGAAATTCGCGCTAAAGTTGTCATCTCCGGGTGCGCCCTGGGACTACCCGGCCTAAAAGATGTCTTTGACGAAAGTGCTGTTGAGAGCTTGCTTTCCGGCAAAAACATGATCTTATCTCTTAGCGAGGAAGAAAAGAAACGCATGACCAACAAAGGAATAGTGCGTCTGATTAAACACAATTCTGGGGGTGGCGATCTGGTCCCTGTTTTAGATACCAAAGATGTTATCAAACTTGCGGGTAAAGGAGGTGATTTTGAGCTTGGCGATTGGGGTATTGCAGACCGTTTAAAAGATACGATCGATAAAACCTCGCAGATGGCGATTGCTGCAGGATTTAATGCCTTGAAGGACGCCGGCATTCCTCTCATTCCTCGGTATCGAACAACGACGAAGGGAAAGAAGATCACCGTCGGCTATACTTTGCCTGAGAAGATTGGCGACGAAACAGGCGTCATTTTTGCGACCGCCTTTGCCGGACAAGATGCACTCATTGAAGAACTCAAAGCGAGTCAGGCGGACGATTATCAGTTTGACCACCGCTACCTTCTCAAGATTTTGGGCATTGCAAATTCACGTTTTGCAGAAATGATTGGCGCCCGTGGACCCAACACTAAAATTAACAATGCATGTGCTTCCACGACAACAGCGATTGCTTTGGCGCAGGATTGGATTAATTTGGGTCGTTGTAAACGCGTCATCGTTTTGGGCGCCGATAACGCGAGCGGCTCGTCCTTGATGGAATGGGTCGGCTCAGGATTTTTGGCAACGGGCGCAGCCACAACAAAAGCAAATATCGAAGACGCGGCGCTTCCTTTTGACGAACGCCGGAACGGTATGATCATCGGCATGGGAGCTGTTGCGATTATCGTCGAACAAGATGGCCTTCCAGAAGCACGTGGACTCGAACCGATTGCCGATGTTCTCAAAACCCACATTGCCAATTCCGCGCTCCACCCTACCCGACTAGATGTCGATCATATTGCAAGGTCGGTCGGACAACTTCTCAGTGGAGTGGAAAAGGATTTTAACATTTCGCGTGCTGAGATCGCCGCAAATACTGTTTTCGTTTCTCACGAAACCTATACCCCAGCTCGTGGTGGATCTGCGCAAACAGAAATCGAATCTCTGCGAAGAAACTTTGGCGAACATGCCGATGAGGTGGTTATTGCAAACACCAAAGGATTCACCGGTCATGCAATGGGCGCCGGAATTGAAGAAGTTCTTGCATTAAAAGCGCTTCAACATCGACGCATCCCTCATATCGCAAACTTTAAGAACCCGGATCCAGAATTGGGAAATCTACGTCTTTCTCAAGGCGGCCAATACCCTCTGAACTACGCTCTTCGATTGGCAGCAGGTTTTGGATCCCAGCTTGCTTTGGCGATGTTTCGCTATCGTGCCAGAAGTGAAAACAGACTTTTCGATCCGGTTCAAAACCAGAAGTGGTTGTTGGAAAATTTCGGATTCCAACATCCCGTTCCGATTATTCAGAATCAAATCCTGCGTTTGAAAGATGATAAGCAGGTTTACAAAACATTGACGGATGAGACCCCTCAGGTGAACGCGTCTGTAAAGGTCCCTTCAGCTCCGCCACGGATCCAGGAAAAACCAAAGACGGAAAAAACCGCATTTCGTCCAAAGCTGGTCGCTGCAGAGGCCTTCGCCTCAGCCGCATTTGATACCGCTATTCTGAAGCAACGTCTTACCAATAAACGCGTCATCATTCTGGGGGGACCGATTATTATCGCCGATCTTTTACAAGAAACCGCCAAACGATTGGGCGCAGAAATTCTCATCATGCGTGATGTTGAGGAACGTTCGCCGCTCGATGATGGACAAGTGAATTGTAATCTGCGCGATGAAAAAGAAATAGAAAACGCGCTCGTACAATTTGGTCGCGTGGATGGGATTGTCAACCTCCTCGGATTCGGAGGAGAGAAGGCAACACCGGATCAAGTCTATGGAGCGGCGATAAAAACCTTTCATTTTGCCCGAAGCTGGCGAAGACATTTGGGCGCTGCACCGACTGAGAAAAACTTCCTTGTTGCGATCACCGGAATGGGCGGACGCCTGGGATTTGATAAAGGTGCAAACGGACCGCTTTCACTCGCTGGAGCCGTAGCCGGGTTTACTAAATCTATTGCGCGCGAATGGGAAGACGCCAGAATTTCTGTGGTCGACATTCCACGTGATGGACTTCACCCTGACCTTGGTCTGGAGGTCTTATGGCAGGCTGTTGTCGATAATTCTCACGTCGAAGTGGGTTTGATTGGAGGTGTGAAATACATTCCTACCTTCGTCGATTTGGACGATGTCCAAGGCACCGGCGAGCCTATTGATCTCAAGAAAAGCGATGTAATTCTTGTGACTGGCGGTGCCAAAGGTATTAGTGCCGAAGTCTGTATCAATCTGGCGAGTCGCTATAAATGCAAGCTCGCGTTGGTTGGTAGAACGAAGCTTGATATTCGAAATCCGCTTTCCGTCGATCTCGATGAAGCAAAAAAGAAAACAAAAGCAGACCTCAAAAAGGCGAAGAAAAAAACGACCCCCATCGCGGTAAAGAACGCGCTGCGTAGTTTGATGTCTCAACGTGAAATAGCGAAAAATATCGATCGTATGTTGGCCGCTGGTGCCAAAGATGTGCGCTACTATAGCGCCGACATTTCGATCGTCGAAAAAGTATCCGATCTTACTACTTTGGTTCAAAATGAGATGGGCAAAATTGAGGTAGTCATCCATGGTGCAGGTGTTGAAGAAAGTCGCCCCATCATGGATAAAGACAAAACCGCCTTCGACCGCGTTTTTGTAGGAAAAGCAATGGGCGGGCTTTCTCTCGTCGAGGCGCTTTCATCCCAACCACCTAAAACCTTCGTCTTTTTCTCAAGTGTGGCTGGCCGTTTCGGTAATCCGGGTCAGGTCGACTACAGCTCTGCCAACGATGCTTTAAATCGTCTGGCCGCAAGAATTAACGGACGCGGAAAAGCGACGGCCATCTCTATCGACTGGACGGCGTGGGACGAGGTTGGAATGGCCGCCGATTCAGGAATGAAATCTCTCCTGGAGGCTCGTGGAGTGAGCTTACTTCCTCCCTCTATTGGTGCGCCCTTGGTTGGCGATCTCCTTGACCGTGGCATCATTGGTGAGGTTCTAATTGCTGGTGACCTCGGTGATTTTGCCCAACGTACGAAAGTGCAAGATCTCGCACCTACCCTTCCCCTGGTTTCAAAGATTGTAAATAAATCTGTCGACGAGGTTTGGGTTCAACGAGAATTCGATGCGCAGAATGACCAGTTTATGGCCGACCATGTTTATGAGGGCAATCCTGTTGTGCCGGGCGTAATGGGCTTGGAATTCATGCAAGAGGCCATCGAGAGTGTGGAAGGCGGACCGTGGGTGATCGAGGATGTACATTTCGATCGCGCAGTAAAACTCCATCGTAATGAACCTGTTCTTCTGAACGCCAAAGCAAGCAAGAAAGACGGCGTTTGGAATGCTGTTGTCAATTCGGATCGAAAGACTAAAACGGGACGCATTGTTCACCAGGACCACTTTAAGATGAGCATGAGATCGGTAAAAGATCTCAGAGGCACGCCGAATATTGTTGTTCCAGATGCGGACTTTTTGGAGGGGCCAGAAAGTAAAGAAATTTACCAACGCTATTTTCATACCGGCGTCTTTCAAGTCTTGGATAAGGTCCCCGTTGTCGGACAATCTCATGTGGTCGCCAAAGGTCACGTCCCTCTCGAAAAAT
>JALSKP010000031.1 GCA_026988815.1 Myxococcales bacterium
AAGTAGGAATAAAGGGAAATATCGCATAAAAACTCTTCATTAGGCCCCTTTCTATCAAAGGTTTTCCATTCAAAGAACAATATTTTTCAACCCAAAGGGTTTCAATTACAAATGCCCCATCATTATCCTCACACCTATCAACCGAAGGCCGAAGAATAAAAAATTGCTAATCCAACAAAACCAGCCAAGATCGATAGATAAATGGTCATGAAACAAGGAGGTCTCATGCAACAGGTCAGCCACGACGTCGAAACGATCGCACTCTCACTTTCCCACGGACCGGGAGCACCCATCTTTGATCAAAACGGTCCACACACACGTATTCGCCGTGCTCCGGTACGTGCTATCGGCGCGATGAAGCTTTGCGCAAAGGAAATCTTCGGGCAAGTGGTCGATATTTCTTCAGGAGGATGTTTGTTTCGAACAGAGGCAACCCTAAATATCGGCGATACATTTAGCCTTCGGGTCACAATATTAGACGGCTCTAGACGTGTCGTAGCGGAGGTAAAGGGGCAAATCCAACGCAGCGTGGAGACCCAAGGTCGTCCCCTTTATGGATGTTCTTTTAGCTCAGAAACCTTGGAAGCTAGACAAGCACAAAAGTGGCTTTACGCCCAAGCGCTTCGTTAGTCCCTTCTTTTTATGTGGAACGATGTAGAGCAAGATGCTCTACATTTTTTTTATCTAGACGTGTTGGGTTAGGGGCATCCGACCACAGGTGCACTTCCATAATCGCTCACGTCATTGGACGTGAATTCGGTGTAAAAAAGCGAGGCATCAAAGGGAGCACTTCCGTCTTGAGGCGTGAAATCGCATCGACGAAGCGTTTTATCTTTCCAAGGACTTGGAGAGGGACGTACCGCTAATTCACCAAAAGCGTCAAGAATATCGTCGCCGTTGTTAAAGCTTCCCGAGCCATCCTTGTCTTCAAAAATCATAATTCGGTCATCGCCGTTAAAATTGATAACGTCCGAATCAGCAAGTTGGCAGGTGTTTTGAATCCCCATCTCTCCAGCTGTTTTGTTTCGGCAAAGACTATAAACCGCACCCGCAGCTAGCATCGGTGTGGCATCGGCGATGATTAAGGTTCGGCTACAGGCCGAGGCAGCGTTGCTGTAAAGACAAACGCCGATGGTGGTCAGGTCGACTGGATTGTTTGAGCAATTATAGATTTCTAAGGCTTTATTATCTGAGCCAGATCCCTCGATATACTCACTTATGATGATTTTGCATCCCGTCGGAGCGCCACCTACGGTGACGGTCGTATCAAGGGTTGATGCTCCGAGTGTTGCCGTAATGACATCTGCTCCCTGCGTCGCCCCACCCGTTACTTGGAAGCTTCCCGAGATCATCCCGGCTGGAATATTGAGCGTTGCCGGTCCAGAGAAAAAGGTTCCCGGTGCATAAGTAATCGAGACATTAGAACCCGCCGCTGGGGCGGGAAGTGATATCGTCACAACAATATCGGTTGTGCCATTTGGACCAACAGTCGCCTGGGCTGGGGCAATAGAGGTGATGTTCCTCGGCGTAGCGTCACTATAAACAGTCACATTTGCAACCAACATATCACCGTCGAGTGTGGCCCTTACCGTGCCTGCTCCGACGGTACTTGCGTTAAGTTGGATATCAGCCGCATCGCTTCCCCCAAGAACTGTTACAGATCCGGGACCTGTAACCTGGCCGGTATAAACAAGTGAAACAGTGGTATCGACAAGCGCCGTACCGGTGAGCTTAACCTGCATCGCTGGCGTTCCCAGGCCCATCGTATTTTCTTCAATGAAGGTTTCCGCGCTTCCTAAGGTACCCAAACGAGGGGGTCCAGTTGAGATATCGCTTTCCTGACGTGGAAGAAGCTTTGAGTTTGAAAAGGAGAAAGTAAGAACACCTTGGATTGAGGCAAAGGAGTCACCAATGGTCGGTCGAGGATTGACAGCGTAGAGCAGGTCATCGACGCGAAGCGCGCTGTCGATTTCGAATTCATCAAAATCGTCTGGCGCATCAGGATTGTCACTGCTTACCCTAACATCGGTGAGTCGGATGAGGGTGCCTTGCAGTTCATCGACTCTTGCCCCACCGGTGCCAACTTCGGCCGCAGTGACGAGGGTAAATGAAGGAAGAGGGTTTGCGCTACTCACAACCGTATAGGTCACATTCACGAGTTCAAGGGTATCGCCAAACTCGTCAACGGTTCCAGAAATAGAAAGCTCATCTCCAACTGCGGGTGTCATTCCACCGCTGCCGACAAACACCCAAAGACCACTCATTGCAACGCCATTAAAATAGCTTGCATCTGATTTAACCTGGATGAAAAAACCACTAGGCCCAGCGGCGGTAACGATAACTTCTTCTGTGAAAACGTTCGAACCTTGGGCCGGATCTCCTGCGCGGATACCGTAAATGGTCGCCGGACACGCTGGATTATTCGTATTGTCAAAGTCTGGACAAGGGTCGCAAACATCGCCGAACTGATCGTTATCCATGTTCGCTTGGTCCATATTCGCGTCTCCCGGACAGTTATCCATGGCGTTCTTTACGCCGTCTCCATCCCTATCATCGACGTCAAAATCGGAACAATCGTCTCCCACTGAAAGGGGACATTTATCACACTCATCGCCAATGCCATCGCCATCGGCGTCGGCTTGTTTTCCGTCATCGAGAGGACGAATGGGATTGAATCGCGTTGGGCAGTTATCTTCATTGTTGAAAATACCATCACCGTCCTCGTCAGCTCCACCCGTAGCACCTTCGTATTCATTTTCGCGCGCCGGAACACACGATGGCTCTTTTTCAGGAAGACCACAGAAGAAAAGTGGATAGGCGTTCTGATCGACCGCGCTTACAATTCCGCTCAGCGTCAGACCGGCATCACGTTGCAAACAAACACGACGTGTGCGCTGGCAAACATCGACAGTTTCACAACCATCTTCTTCACCTGCCGGAACGAGTGCCTCAATGAGGGTTTTGTCTCCATAAAGCGGTGCGCCAGCGCGAAGAACGAGCACAACATCATCTGTGCCACCATCGATAATGGCGCGGTACCCCACGTTGTCGACCGCATCAAAAATCGTAATGTCGGCCTTATAACCGGATGCTAATGAGCCAATTTCTGTCTCTGCTCCCATTGCAAACGAGGCGTTTACGGTCGACATTCTCCAAATTTCATAGCTCGAAAAAATCTTTCCGTATTGATTCTGATTCAAATAATCCGCGCATGCAAGTTCACGCATCACGTTCATCGACCCCGATGCTGACCAATCCGTGCCCAAGGCGATATTTACGCCGTATCTCTTAAAGAGCGGCACGCGGGCTGTATTACCATAGAGGTCAACGTTGGAACGCGGCGACCAAACAAGGTTGGCTCCTGCTGCTGCAACAGCAGCAATATCCACAGCTTTCAAACCGATGGCATGAATAATGGAAGTATTCGATTTTACAAGAAGCGCCCCTCCCCCTTCCGTTGAGGTTGAACACAAAAATTCATTACGAGACTCAATATCAATCCCTTCGGCGATATGGGGAAGGTAAATTCCCGCCCGATCTACACGACTTTCATCATCGATACCTGGATAGGCGCATCCCGATGCAAGCTGAACTGGCGTCGATGAATCACCCAAAGGAAAAGTTCTATAATCCACATCAACGTTGAGTCCTTCGTGGTCGTCGGAATCGAGATTTCTCAAAAGACCCGACGTATCCGTCCGCGAGGTTGAACCCGCAATACTTGTCGCGCCGCCAAAAAGCATACGTAACTCGCCGTACATCACGCCTTCTCTTGACCTGTCACTTCTTGGATTAACATTGACCTCAGAGTGTCCACGCAGTCCTCGCCGCCAATCGTGACGATGTTCAAATCGTTCCGTTCCGTGATCTTGTGGCCAGCTCAAGGAAAAGGTTGTGTGGTCGTGCGGATTAATGAGTCCTGGAGACACAACCGAACTTGGGCAGGCGAGAACAACAGCGTCGGCGCCCTCGGCACACCCACATCCCACACAAGAAATATTCCCATCACTTCCGACGAGCACATATCCATTTTTGTAAATCGTATCGGGACCTAAAATTTCTTGGGCGTGAATGAGAATATCACCACTTCCACCTGGTGTGACCGAACAACGGTCCGTCCCACTAACCGCCGGGACGGGAGTATCGCACTCCTCAATATCGGGTTGAAGAAGGATCGGCTCATTTCCGCCAGTACTATTATTCGTCATACCCGTTGAGTTATTGTTGGACCCCGTCGAGTTATTGTTCGTTCCCCCTCCTCCCTCACACGCATCGCCCACGCCATCATTATCCGAATCGGCTTGGTCGCTATTGGCAATCGCTGGGCAATTATCCGCAATGTCGCTCACACCATCATCGTCGCCATCTTTTTGGCATATGGAATCGATGCAGTTTAAACCGCTCGCGCAGGCATTGGTATTTCCACCATCACCTTGGCCACCGGTAACCATAACGGAGGCGCTACATTTATCGCCCTCTTTAATCGTTCCGCCGCCGCCGGCGCCATCATCTCCACAGCCGAGCTGAAAGAGAAGGAGGCTAATTATTATGATCTTCAGTTTTGACATCGTTAATTCCTATGAAGCAGTTAATCTTAGTAAAATGGATGGGGCGATCTGAAAGGGTTCAACCGCCGTTGGTAAATTTGTTCTCTTTTCGAAATCCGAGGATCGAATCGTGACCGTATGTGTGCCTTTTGACAATTCCAGTGGAATTCTAAAGGGCACCCAAACAGATGCATATGGCCAATCGCTTCCGTATTGTTCTGTTTCTTTGAGGAGGGTTCCCAAAAAACCTAAATCTTTTTCTATTTCTTCCAGTCCAACGAGTTTGACTTCCTCGAATTCCCCACCATCAACTTTGTACTCAACCTTAAAAATTTTGCCGCCGCCCACCATGGCCATACCTTCTAAGGTTACTTTTTTGGGAACCGAAAACGAAGAGCCCTCTTCTGAAAAAACGGTTGTCATCAACGCGACATGACCGGGGTTATCGATAAAAGGTCGCCCAGAATACTTTCCACGCTCCAAAGTTCCAAAGGTCGAAAAGTCGGTCGTGGCATCGATTTTTTCGATCCACTTCACACACTTAAATGC
>JALSKP010000032.1 GCA_026988815.1 Myxococcales bacterium
CTCGTCTAAACCTGTGATAATCGCCTTTTTCACGGCATCTAATACTGGCGCGGTCGCGTTCCAATCCAAATAGACTCTTTTCATCGGCACTCCTTTTCGGCCGAGAAAGTATCACCCTTTGAGAAAAATTTGTACTTCGGGATTGACAATATTTCTCGCCCCTTGCATTCGGTAAAGCATCAAATAAGAGCGAGTCTGCCCAATATGCAAAAATTACAAAACGAACTCGAAAAGCGCGGTTTAACATGTGAACCGATCGGCAATACTCTCAATGTTATTGGAAACAAGGGCATACATGCTAATCGCGTAAATGTGGATCCAAAACATAGTCTTCAAATGGATGCTAGAGAACACTGGTTCTACACCCGGGGTCTCTATCAGGTTCTATCTCAGCCAAAGAAAGCTATCGTTAAAAAATGGAAATTTAGACTTAGTGCGGCCTCGCTCCTGCCTTCTGTAGAAACGCTCTCTTTTGTGAAAGGGGTTGAAGACGCCAGCGGTTCGCCAGCACTTTTTCGCCCCTTGTTCGACGACTTGGTGATTTGCTACGGTGTGCGTTGGGATCGCGGTATCCATATTATCACTCGCGCCCAGTTCCAAACCTGGGGTGTTAGCGAAGACCGTGTCTATGCGGGTGCGCGTTCGATGCTCTACCACCACAGCGAGCACGTGAAATGGACAAAAAGTGATGAAGGTTTATCCCAATTCCAAAAAGGAGATGGTTCTGATGCCGCGCGTTTCATGATCCTCGAAGACATGTTCTACGGCGACATCGAAGCCGACTTTCGTTTTTCCATTCCCTCACCTGACAGTCTCATCACAAATTATAGCCCCTCCGATCGTGACAAAGTCGCTCTTGATCAGGACGCTTTCGAAGAAAATCGGGCCTCCTATGATCACCCTCTTCTTTGCGATGCGATCTTTGCCTTCGAGAAAGGCAAACCCGTCAAAGCGTCCTAATTATTAGATTACATTTTTACCCCACTGGACCTAAAAGCGAACTTCGTACACAATAGGCCACATGAAAAAGCGTTTTTTATTTTCACTCTTTTCCTTTCTTATCTTTGCCCCGATCACGGGTTATGCACAAGAGGGGCAACTTATCGAGCCTCAAAAAGCCCAAAGACCGGTCTGGCTTGGTGTGCAACTTTTACCCGACTTATCGAACGAACCTGGCGCGCGAGTGGGCGGTATTCTACGCAACAGCCCAGTTGATGGTGCGGGTCTTCGGAAAGGAGATCGCATTATCGCCTTCGGAGATCAGAAGGTCGCCAGCGCAGCTAGCCTGCAGAAGATAACCAAACAACACCGCGATGGCGATAAGGTCGTTATTTCATTTCTTCGTATTACAACAACACGAAAGGCGACCATTGTTCTGGAAGCGATGCCTGATTCTGAAACCATTGTTCGAAAGCATCTCGTTGGAGAAAAAGCGCCTCCTCTCCATTTTCGATCGAAAGGTAAAAAAGTAAATCTCAGTTCTGGTAAAGGTAGGATCACCGTTGTCGATTTTTGGGCGACCTGGTGTGGCCCCTGTCGAGAGATCGATGTGGAACTTCAGAAAACCCTTCAAAAATTTGGCGATAAAATCCGAGTGGTCTCGATCAGCAACCAAGATGAAAAAACCGTCAACGCCTTCCTGAAGAAACACCCTAAGAAGGGAGTGCAAGTTGGGATAGATTTTGATGATGCTTCAGACACCTATTGGCATATCAGCGCCTATCCTACCTTGGTTTTGCTCGACGAAAATCAAAAGGTGGTCTCGGTCATGTTCGGGACCCGTGAGGCCCAACTCCTTGACGCGAAAATCCAAAAGCTCCTCAACACAAAGTAGTAAACGTTTTGACTTTTCTTCCTTCCATTTTAGCGTCCCTTCAGACCGGTGAGATCGACCGATGGGGTCTTCTGTTTCTTGGCGCCGCAATCGCACTCCTTGGCTTAATTCTAGCGAGAACACTCACGAGCTGGTGGGACCTTTCCAAAGCATGGAAAATGGCACGTTTTGCGGGCGTATTTGTGTCCGCTATCGGGTTCTTCTTCATTATTTTTGCGGCAACAGAAGAGGCGCCCAGCGATTCTTCCTTGCGTTGGTTATCGCGATTTGACGAAGGAGCGGCCGCCTCCAAGGAATCGGGAAGAGCGATGATGGTCGACTTTTCTGCGGGCTGGTGCAAAGCCTGCGATGAACTCGATGCAGAAGTGTTTAACGATCCCGAAATTGCGCCTTTACTCATTCGCGATCTCATCCTCGTCAAAGTCGATTTGGACGAGCCAACGAAGGTCAATCAGGAGGCCTACAAACGCTTTAAATTCAATGGTCTCCCGGCCGTTGCCTTTTTGTCTCCAGAGGGAGAGTTTTTATCGGCCAGTTTTGAGGGCAAGATTCCCAAGGATGAATTCAAAAAGAGAATGCAAGCTGCGCAGTCGGGTGAGAAGGTAGAATCGGAATTTGATATTAAGAAAATCTTGAGCGAAAAAGGGTTATTGGCGGGTATTCTTTTGGCCTTTTTAGCGGGTCTCTTCGCAAGTTTTACACCCTGTGTTTACCCCTTAATTCCGATCACGATTGGTCTTTTCGGCGCCCAGGATACGTCGAGCAAATTGCAAGGATTTAAAGTTAGCGCGATTTACGTTCTAGGAATTGCGCTAACCTACACCCTCCTTGGCGTCAGCGCAGCTTGGTTTGGATCGGTCTTTGGCGGCGCCATGCAATCTCCCTACGTACTTATGGCAATCGCCCTTGTTTTTCTTGTTCTCGGCGCATCAAGCATCGGTCTCTTTGAAATACGCGTCCCTGCAGCTATCCAAACAAAACTCAGTCAAACGGGTGGAAGCGGCGCTCGGAAGGCCTTTGTTATGGGCCTTGTCGCTGGCGTCATCGCCGCTCCCTGTGTGGGACCCATCGTCGCAGGCATTCTGCTCTACGTCGCCCAAACCCAAGACCCGGCCCTGGGAGCGGTTTTACTCTTTTCCTTCTCGATAGGTATGGGGCAGCTTTTTCTCGTCCTTGGTACCTTTTCCTCGATGATAAATAATTTGCCAAAGTCTGGAGGATGGCTCGATGCATCCAAAGTGGTCTTCGGAGCGATCTTCTGGGGCGTTGCAATTTACTATCTAAGGTTACTATTCCCTCCTCTCATTGAGCTTACCAATTCCATATGGAAAGTGGTTGGCTAATAGGATTTCTATGAAAAAAACACACCTCGCTTTTCTTAGTACACTTCTGTTGTCCACCCTTCTTTCCCTTCAGGCCTCGGCCGATATTCTCAGCCTTTGGGTTCGTGGAGACGGGATCTACCTCACCGGTGACCCAGCTTTAGATTATTTTTCCGACAATACATTGGGACCAGGATATGGCATTGCCGCTGGTATGGAAATTCTTTTCATCGATCTGATGTTCGATGCCAATTTTTTTCCTGATGGGGCGCAATTCAATCAGCTTGGTATCGGTTTTGATGCAGATCTCTTGCCGATGCCCGAAATACATATTTCCCCAACAAGTCAGTTCTTTTACTATTTTGGAAAATTTGATGACGGTCGAGAATCGATCAAGGGTTTCCATGCAAGGGCGGGTTTGCAGATCGGGGTAAATTTTGCGAAATATTTCTGGTTCAATCTCGAAGGCTACACCGGCTACCTTTTGACAACGCCTGACGTAGGCGCGGGATTCGTTTATTCTGGCGGTGCTAATCTCACCTTTAAAATCGATATACTTGATCTCTTCTCCGATGATGACCCAGAAGAAACCATTCCTGTAGAGACCGAAAGACCCTTTCCAGCCAAGAAAAAAACGCAATCACCTATCAAATAACGGTCGATAAAAGGCGACTATTTTGGAAAAATTGAACGCAACTTTCTCGCGTGACCTGTAACACTTCCCTATGTATTATTTGGTTCAGCACGAAGCGTGCAAACTCAAATCTGGAGAAAAGGTGCTAACAAAGGGCAAAAAAAAGAAGGAAAGCTTAACCTTATCAAGTGGCGCCCATGTCAACCGATGATGATAAACTTCTCCGTTTGATCACCTCGCTTTGGGCAAGCGCGATTTTGTTTTCTTTGTTCGCCGTGCCGGAATGGTTCGATTATGTTTTTCTCGTTCAGGAAATTCCCGCCTTCGTAGAAATAGGATTAAGCTTCGTCGCCCTCTTTGCGCTTTTTCGACCTACCCGTCCAAACTTCATTTTATTGTTGGTTGCCCAGATAGGTGAAGTTTGTTTCTCGATGCCCAGCGTCCCCAACCACCGCACCGCAATGACCTTCGTGAGTGTGGGTTTTCTCGTTTCGTATTTACTGGCCGCAAAGCGCGAAAAACGGTTCGACCTGCATTCGAAGGTCTTCTTTGACGATGCAATTCGCGTGGCAAGAATGAGCCTGCTCATCGTTTATTTTTTCGCCGCCTTTGCAAAAATGAACGCAGCTTATCTGGATCCCTCGCTGAGCTGTGCCGTTAGATTTTATGCCAACGTGGTGAAGTGGTTTCCTTTTATTCCCGAAGGAAAGGCATTCAATTACCTTTCCATTTACGGACCCCTTGTCGTCGAAATCCTTATTCCCTTCGGCCTCCTTTCCAAACGATTCCGAAAACACAGCATCCTTCTTGGGATAGCCTTCCATTTCGTCTTAGCCCTCGACTTAGATAAACGTTTTTTAAACTTTTCAATGGTCATGTCTGCTCTCTATTTTCTCTTTCTCTCCCCGACCTATCTCAAAAACGTCGAAGAAAAATGGAGAGAAAAATATCTGCAATATCTCCCCCATGCGTTTTTTATTATTTACGTGGTCGGATTCTTACAATCCCAAACCTTGAATCTTAGAATACTAACTATCATCGCCGAACAGATTCTTTGGACGATGTTTATCGCTGGCTTTGTTATCGCAGTTTACAAATCTCCATCTGGCCGGGACGATTTCAAGGGCGAAGGTGAACACGCTAAAAGCTATCCCCTACTCCGCTACCTTCTTTATTTATTGCTTTTTATCAACGGAAGTTCCCCTTATCTGGGAACCAAAACGCGTACTTCATTTAACATGTACAGCAACCTACGGCTCGAACCGGATTACTCAA
>JALSKP010000033.1 GCA_026988815.1 Myxococcales bacterium
AAAGATAATTTCTCGCCCCGCCTCGATTTCTTTCGCAATCATCACCTCGCCTTCACGCGTTAGGAGGTTAACCTGGCCGATCCTTCGAAGGTACATTTTGACGGGATCAAAACCCTCCCTCCATTCGTGGGTGTCACCGGTTAATTTAGCAAGACTACGCTCTCGCGCCCTCTGCTTTATGAATACAGTTGAATCTTTGGTCAGATTTTCTTCAACAGCTTTTGCCATACTTTGGAACCTCTAAGATCGTTCTTGAACTTCAAATCAAACAAACCACACGTGCGATTTCATCCAACTAAAGAACAATAAATATCTCTTTTATGTGTTTTTGCAATAAAATAGAATAATCCAGGCTGGTTCTCAACACCTTTTACCTGGCTTCGATAACGATCATGAGCATTATTTGTGCCACCCGAGTATCTTCGGACACGACCCTATCATCATTGACAATAAAGCGAAGCGAGAAAAGATACTGACATCAATGTCATAGATCTAAATATTTTTCGTAGCTGTTAACTTTTCAGTTTGCCATTTCCAAAAGTCCTTCTAATTCTCTTCGAAGACCTAAAAAACCACGCATCCGGCGTTGCCCAACTGTGGATGCTTTATTGATCAACTCTCTCTTATCGCCCTCTAAACTCGCGACACGCTTCAACGAGTACTCCAAACGATTTTCCAATTGAGAAAGAGCTTCAGCGTCTTTCTGATTTTCAAGTAATTGCCGATTTTCTAGGCGCAGCCCCTTAAGCTCTTCTTCATTCTGGAAAAGCCTTTCGCTCAGTTCTTTTCGCTCTTTTTCAACACGAACCAATTCACCAGCTTGGCGTCCCACAATCCGTCTAGATTCGGTCAACTTCAATTCCGCATCGGCGGCTGTGCTTGCCCGCGTTTTTACAACGCTTGTGTTTTCGGCCGCCAGAGCATCCGTTTTTTTCTCAAGCTCGTTATAAGCGGCTTTGACGGCTCGATTTTCTCTTTCCAACGCATCATTTCGTTTCTGAAGAGGCGATAACGCCATCCTCAAGGGCTCAAGCTCTTTCTTGAGACCGCCAATTTCTGACTCCAACGCATCAATCGTATGAATCAGAGGTTCACTTTGACCTTCCTTTTTCATCTGTTTTAAGCGTTGACGCGCACCTGCGATGGTAAACAAGTCTTCGTAGAGCAAATGTTTAATGGAAACCAATAACTCGATATCTTGGCGCCGGTAGGAACGCTGACCTGTACGTGTCTTTTCAGGTTTCAATCCTGTAAATTCCGTCTCCCAATACCGCAATACATAAGGCTCTAAATCCAGCAATTTGGAAACTTCACCAATTTTAAAATATATTTTTTCCGGAATCGTTATTCTTGCCACTTTCTTCCTTTTTTATCGGTTGACCTTATTAAGCTCGTCTTTCAATACCTGGCTCGCCTTGAATCTTGGAACTTTCCTTTCCTCAATCATGATCTCCACGCCAGTTCGCGGATTTCGACCCATCCGCTCGCCTTTTTGATGGACTTCAAACTTGCCAAATCCACTAATTTTCACTTTCTCACCCTTGCCCAGGGTTTCCTTCAATAACGCAAAAACCGCCTCCACGTACTCGGAGGCCTCAGATTTGGTTACACCGACACGCTCATAAACGTCATTAACAATGCCTGCCTTTGTAACGGTTTTGGTTTTCTTTGGAGCTGAGTCTGAATCTTCTTCTACGAACATTTAATCTCCTATGAATCCGAAATATTCGCCCCACTATACGGGAAAGTTCGATAATTCAAAGCGAGTTTTTAGAGTTTATAAAACTTCTAATAAGAACGTATGAATCCTCCCCTTCATGCCCTTTTTTACCGTCGGGTCGCGCCAAGTTCTTTTGACAAAAACTGCATCAGCGCCTCGTCTTGCTCGCCGACGATTTCGTCGGTCAGTGTCCGGTCTTGGGAACGGTAGGCTATCGAAATCGCGTAACTTGCGTGGCCTTGGGCAACTTGTTCACCTTTGTAGACATCAAAGAGCTCGATACCCCTAAATAGGTTTCCAAAACCCGCACTTTGGGACGCAAAACCCTTTACCGCGTTTTCCAACGCGCCGAACTCGATATCTTGACTAAGAACGATCGCCATATCGCGATTCATCGCCGGAAATTTATGGAATACTTCAAAAGCTTTGGTTCCGCGTGTCCGTTGACCAAGGAACTTGAGATCCATATCCATAAAGAACAGGCTCTGTTTGGTTCCAAATTTTGAACCCACTTCTGGATGAATTTGCCCGATCCGAACAAAATCAACACCGTCAATCGTTCCCTTCGCTTGAACGCCTGGATGAAGAAATCCGGTGTCTTGGACGACACTCCATTCACAGCCATCCAATTCAAAACGCGCGTTGAAGGATTGGGCAAGCCCCTTGATATCAAAGAAATCCCAATCTCTGTTTCCGGTAAAATGGATTTCTTTCTTTCCGCCAACGATCAAAGAAAGCCGGTGCTCCTCATGATCGGGATGATAGGTTCGACCGATCTCGAAAAATCCAAAGTCTTGGCCGCGTTGTGCAAAATTCAGTTTAAAGGATTCGAGCAAACCATACGCCAAAGTGGTTCTCATGCATGCGTGATCTTCGGTCATCGGATTCGACAAAAGTACCGTATTTCGACGAGAATCGTTTTCAGAAAACGCCAACAAATCTAGGGCTTCTTTGGGCATAAAAGAAAAACTAATCGCCTCTCTCAAACCTAGACTCAACAAATGATCGCGAATCCACCCAAGATGATCGCGTTCCTCGTGGGTCATGATCGTGGGCGAGTGACGTGCGTCTTTTTTGATCACGTGCTCGCCGACAGAAATGTTGGGTAAGGTTGCTTGAAAATTATCGTAGCCATAAAGTCTTGCAACTTCTTCCACGAGATCTATAGGCCGCTCAATATCGGGGCGGAAAAATGGAATGGTTGCACACACCTCTTCACCGACGATTTCGGATGGAATTTCAATCGAATTTAGTAAATCCGATAAACTTTCATTCTCAACATCGATGCCTAAAATACGCCGCACAATTTTACTATCAACTTTTACTACTTTATTGTCAGGAAGAGGCGCCGACACTTCAATAATCCCCGCCTTTAATTCAGCGTTCTCTTGGGTTTTCATCATCATGACGATGGCAGCATTAAGATTTTCTATCGTCGCGCCGAGATCAATCCCTCGTTCATAACGATGAGAGGACTCAGAATGAATACCTAAGCGCTTTGATGTTCGGCGAACGCTGGTGGGCTCAAAGTAGGCGCATTCAATCAAAATTCGAGTGGTCGAAGTCGTGACCTCTGATGCGCTTCCGCCCATAACGCCCGCAATTGCGACCGGTCCCGAGCTATCGGCTATCACCAAGTCGCCCTCATCAAGTGTGTAGCTTTTATGATCAATGGCCTCAATCTCTTCGCCCTTCTTCGCCCGTCGGACGATAATGCAATGACCTTCAAGTTTATCCAAGTCAAACGCATGTAGAGGTTGGCCGAGTTCACAAGAAATTAAATTAGTAATATCTACAACGTTATTTATGGAACGTTGGCCCATCTGAATAAGACGCTTTTTTAACCACCACGGGCTTTCACCAACGCTAATATTTTCGATCACCGCTAATGTATATCGTGGACATCCTTGTCCATCTTGGACATCTAAGGACGCACAATCTTCTACCTTTCCATGCGTTGCAATATCCTTTGCTTCAGCATAGGGATTTAGTAAAGGTCTATCCAATAAAGCCGCACATTCTCTTGCCACGCCTTTATGAGAAAGACAGTCTGGACGATTGGGTGTTAGACTAATATCGAGCAAAACATCATCTAAGCCCAAGGCTTCAAAAATCGGTGTTCCGACCTTTAAGTCTCGTGAAAGAATCATCAGTCCATCACTTTTCTTTGCCAATCCGAGTTCTTCTTCGGCACATAACATTCCCTCAGACGAGACCCCTGCAACCTCGCGGGTGGCAATTCCGAAATCAATTCCAGGTGGGTTTGCGCCATCTAAGGCTGTTGGAACAAAATCCCCTTCCACCATATTTTTAGCACCACAAACAATGGTTTTCGTCTCATCTCGTCCCACATCAAGGGTACAAATGACAAGTTTTTTACTTTTTGGATGGGCGTCAATTTTCGCAATTTTACCGACAACAATTTCATCGCTTTCACCGCCAATTTTTTCAATACCTTCGACTTCTAGACCCAACATGGTGAGTTTATCGGCCAGCGTTTCTGCGACCTCTCCTGAAATATCAACCCAACGACTTAATTCTTTTAAACTTATAATCATGATTTATCCCCTATTAATATTGAGAAAGAAAACGAAGATCGTTGCCGTAAAGCAAACGAATATCACGCAGGCCCAAACGTAACATAGTGATACGTTCAACGCCCAAACCGAAGGCGAAACCGGAAAAGACATCCGGATCGATCCCGACGCCTTCAAGAACATTTGGATCCACCATCCCGCACCCTAAAATCTCCATCCAATCGTCGCCAAAAACGCCGCCGATATCGACTTCAGCACTTGGCTCGGTGAAAGGAAAATAAGAGGGACGAAAACGCACACGCGTCTTGGGGCCAAAACATTTCGACAAAAAAGCCTCAAGGGTGCCTTTTAAATCACGAAAGGTAACGTTCTTATCGATCAATAATCCCTCGATCTGATGGAAGACCGGGCTGTGGGTAATGTCGTGATCGCATCGATACACTCGCCCCGGCGAAATCACTTTGATCGGTGGTTCATAGGCCAACATTGTCCGAATTTGGACCGGCGAAGTATGGGTCCGAAGAAGCCGGCCGGCAACCCCGTCGACGTCTAACATAAAGGTATCCTGCATATCTCGCGCTGGATGATCGGGCGGAAAATTTAGAGCCTCGAAGTTATGATAATCGTCTTCGATTTCGGGACCGTCGGCGATTTCAAAACCCATGTCGGTGAACATATTTAGAAGTTCAGCTTCGACAATTCTCAAGGGATGACCCTGAGAAACAGGAATCGGCCGGGCCGGTAAACTAATGTCAATCCGTTCCGCTTCCAATCTCGCGTTCAAGGC
>JALSKP010000034.1 GCA_026988815.1 Myxococcales bacterium
AAATCTCACCACGTGTTTTTCCTCGGTCGGTAGAAGCGGAACTTCCGTAACCCGTATCGCCTCGATTCACTGAAAAAGGAAAAGCCGGAATATGTTGTTTTGAAGAACCTACACGCCGTACGGCAGCGGATGCAAATAATAGAGCACCTTCCATTCCAAGAACAAAACCCCAATCGCTATCACGACCTGCCCCAGGGTCAAATTGTCCCATCGTTCCTTTCATTGCCTGTTGATCTGTTGGCGTCTTAAAAAATAGAGATTCGAGCAAGGATTGTTTTCCGGCTTGGGGATTTCCGGTCTCTGGATCAAAGATTGTGCGAAGACGATCTGCGAAATATTTCGTATAGCCGAGACTACCATCGTTTCCACCACTTCCTAATAATGGAGGCGCTTTGGCACCGTCATCGGTCAATATGAAAACGGCATCAATCCATTCAAGAGCATCATCAGAAAAGGTATTTCTGCACGCTTGAATAAGAAGCGGTTTTTCTACTTTAGGTTCTGGTTTTTCTGTGAGTCCAACTGCGTCAATTGCTTTCCAACACGCAGCTAAGGTTTTCTTTATGGGTTCAAAGCGTAGCGCTTCTGTTTTTTCAAAAGCATTGAAGGGTCGTTTGGTTGGAACTTTTTCGTAAAATCCACTACGACCATTCCAAGGTGCGATGATGGGACTGGGTTTATAGTCGTGAAGAAAAAAGCGAACCAACGCGTATCTATCCAACGAGGATACGAGTACGAAATTGTCTTCATCATTCCAAAAACCACGCGCCTTTGGATCGACTTGTTCGGCGATCAGACGAAAGATACCCAACGCACTAAGGTAGGACGCCAAGGGTACGGGCGATAAACCTTGAAACACGATCTCATGTTTTTGTTCAGAATTAGAAGTGGTCTCGGTCGAGTTAAGAATATAGGTTTTCATTGTTCTCCCTCCTTAATGTCATCTGCACGTTTACTACCTCTCCAATCCCCGATCCTCAAAAGTGATTCTAGGTAGCCCAAAACAAAGGGACCATATTCGGATAGAAGTAAACCTGTACGTTCTCTCCACGACCCTTCCCCCAATGACATAATCGAAAGATCTAACATGACTTCTTTCGTCCACTCTCCGTTCCCCAAATCGACTGAAGGAAGAAGATCATTATGGTAAACACCGAGGGCAAAATACTCAGGAACAACCTTTGGTTTTTCTTTAGGTAAACTTCGGATTGCCATTCTTACTTTTCCGTGGTGGGCCATAATTAAATAAGTAACTAAATTTACATTTTTGTCGCTATTGAAATGCTGCAAATAGGCCAAAGCAGACGCTAATTCATGACGAAAACCTGGACGATCGGATCGATAACTACGAAATCCGTTCGATTTCGCCCACGGCCCCTCGCCGGTCGGCCCCTCGTTTGCGGCTTCCGCCGGTTTGATTAATTTATCTTGAAATGCTGGGTGCGCTTTTCCAACATCGTGCCACCTGGCCGCTTTTTGTAGCGCCACTGAATGCCCTTCGTGAATACCAATGGACTCACAAAGCTTTTGTGTTTCGTTTTCAACATCCGTCAAATGGTCGTTAAGTAAATACCAATTCTTTGCGCAGCTTCGTGGGTCATCTTCTTGTCCTATAATTCCATTGCTTTGGTTTTCAATCGGTAGAAGCGCTTGACCTTTTCGTAAAGGTTTCCCTGTCCAGCCGAGGAAAGCATCGTAACCACCAGCTTTAAGGTTCAGCATGACTTGCATCCCTGGAAAGATGGGTTGGTTTTTTGTACGAATCCACCTTCTTTCGAGGTGATCAAAAATGTAGGCGGAGATATCCTTTTTATCGTTTGAATCTAAGAATTTTTTAACCTGGCCAATCGGTACCGAACACATCTCTTCCCGAATAGGTTTCGGTGAATCATACTCAGGAGTCCCCTCAAAGGTTCGCCAAAAAAATGACACATCCGTATCTTTGTTATCGCGAATCCATCGGGCAATATCTAAATCCATACCGGTGAGATCGGGAGTGGTATCGAATAAGGCTAGGATATCTTTCTTCCGAATAACGGGCCTAATTTTTTCAGGTGTATCGTAAGCTTGCTTACTACATTCATCAGGCGATGCATTTGTGAATGTGCTTAACATTTGGCGAGCGCTTTGGAGGTCATCTTTACTGTAGGGAAGGATATCACCTTCCTTAAATTCGTTCTCTTTAGTAGCTTCAGGAATATCAATCCAACCTACCTTTGCATCTGCATATTCACCGTATCGATTACAACGTCCAACACGTTGCACAAAAGAGGGCCAGGGACAAATTTCTGTAATGAGATTTTGTGCAGAACAATCCACACCCGCTTCAACAACTTGGGTGGCCACGATAATACGGTCACCCTCTGAATTAAGTAGAGCTAAGGATTTTGTACGATCCGCTAATCGAAAACGGCTGTGAATCAGTCCAATTTTCTTTTCGGTACCCACACGTTTTTGAAGCGCCTCAAAAATACTGATGGCACGTTTGACTTGATTTACGACAATGAGTGTTAAGGTCCCATCGACATGAAGCCCCTGATTCATCTCGATGTTAAAATTTTCTTGTTCATCGCCCGAAGGACGTTCTGAACCAAGAATATGGTCTACGAATTTACTTGCATAATTTTTTTCGCTAGGCGCAGTATTGAAGAGTAGTTTCTCAACTGTTTTCAGAGCATAAATACGTTGCCGTACATTATCGTATTCGAGATCGTCATTACTTAAAGAAAGGGAATTCCATCCACCGTCGGGTTTGAGATGATCAACGGTTTCTAGTTGTTTTGTATCCAGTGTGGCGCTCATCCAAATCGAATGGGTCGGACGATAGGTTTCAAAAACTTGTTTCCGAAAGGCATCCAGCTGCGCGCTGGTTTCAACACCCACACCCATCAATTGGGTTTCATCAAAAACCCAAAGCGCATCGTTATTCAGAAAGGAAAAATGAATAGGCCAACGGTATTTACTCATCCCGTAACCACGCATTAAAGCGCGTGATAAAAGCATATCTTGGGTACCGATAATCACGCTCGATTTATCAGGATGTGATTCCCATTCTTCATTTTGGGCACCACCCATCATAATGTGCACGGTAGGAACTTCTAGTCCTTTCTCTTCAAAAAGATGTTTGGTTTTATTTACCCACTTTGTAAACTCACCGACGGTTTGTTCGACGAGCACACGCATAGGAAGACACCAGACTAGCCGTCTTGGTGTAGCTTCAGGTTTGGTAAGTTTATCGAATAACCAAGCCACACCCACGCCTGCAGTTTTGCCTAAACCTGTAGGTATATTTACTAATTCTGGCGTTTCCGATTCTTGAAATCGTTGTTGCCAGGGATAGGGTTGATTGCCCGTTGTCTGTTCAAAAAAATCTTTATAGTTCAAGTTAGTCATCCTCTTGTTTAACCTTGCAACGTCTAATGAAGCCCTTTTCCAAGTTCATCGATCACCCAGTTTTGGCCTTCCTTGTGCAAAAACATACGTTTTGCATCTTTATCCGACCACGCATCGAGTTCATGGGTGGAGTTCTCTTTGGGTTTTCCTTTTAAGGGCTTAAAATCCAGCGTTTTGGGATTGTCTTTTGTCCGAAGATAATTTGTAAGTTGATCGATGCGTTCATTGACCAATCTTTTTCTATCCTCTTCCAAACTTTTTATCGTCTTCCTAAACGCCGGAGAAAAAACGATATTGTCGGTAGGTGAATCCCAAAGTTTTTTGCCGTAGAGCGTCTTTTTGTGCTGTTCCCAGACCAACTCTCCCCACGCATTTAATATAATTTCACTGCCCACCTCTAATAGCCAAATCTTTGGAATAGCGCCGCTATCTTTCATTGGAATTTCTAATGAAAGTTTACGCAGAGAATCGAAATGGTCTTCCACCGTGGATTCGATATTCATTGCCACTGGCAGTTTTGGAATTCTTAAAAGTTCCGAGGAACGCTCAAAAATATAGACCGTTTCGTCGGCATAAAAATGGGCGATACTTTGTAAAAAACCTTGAACGGCTTTAAAACCACCGGTGAGATTAAAGATGACCTGATACTTTTTTTCTTTCCAGGACGGGATCTCCTCACCTAGACGCTTTACGATTTCTGCAAGAGCGATTTGAAAAGCCTGAATATCTTTGGTTTGCAGATCCTTTTGTCGCCACACCGAGGTGCTCAGTCCCTTTTGTTTTTCGTCCAACCAAGCTTTAATAAGTCCGGCCGTTTGTTCACCCAGCCAGGTATCTGTGGCAAGTAAAAGATGGTGATCCGCCGGCGAGGTTTTGAGGAGGAGAATACAATTGAGCTCGGCCGATATTTTTTGAACCTCCTCGTTTTTGGCGCTCATTAAACGCGTTTTTACGTCTCCTAATCGCTCTTCTAACACGATACGATCCACTTCTGGAATCTCTTCTTTTGATGTCGTATTTGCATAGGTCGTGATGCGACTTCGCATTTCATCGTCTGCACCGTTGGTAAGTAAACTGGTGCCGCAAGGGGATAGAATGAATTTTTTCATGTCGTATTTTCCTTGAAAATTGCTCCGCGTTTAGCCCTCTTTCTCACAGAGAAAGGGTGATCATAGTAAGCACGCTTACCAACACCGAAATATGGAAACATAAATGCCCATCCAGCGCCGTTATTTTCTCCGACCTCCCTCACCCTAGCCCTCTCCCACAGGGAGAGGGGATTTCCTATGTTGTAAGACATCGGCTTTATTTGATTAGGATTATTCAAAGCTTCATCCCTTTTCCTCCAAGGCGGCTTTGAGTGCTTTAACGAGTCTGGCTGCTTTTTTCCGAGTTTTATCTTTGGATTTTTCTTCAGGTTTCTTCCAAACATTTTTCCAGCCTGAGCGGTGCTTCTCGAAGAATAAAAAACCATCTTGAAATCGTTTCAAAACCTGTTCCGTTACCGTTCCTGAAGATGCTAGGTACTCCTCAACCTTACTCAAAAATTCTTTCGGATCTAACTTTCGTTCATCTGTCCAAAAATATTGCCCGATACCTTCTATTAGATTTCTAAATTCTGCGGGTAATGCATCAATCTTTTTCT
>JALSKP010000035.1 GCA_026988815.1 Myxococcales bacterium
CTTGCCAGAGCCGCAATACCTGGATCGATTTCCACAGCATCAATATGTTCTGCGCCTTGGACCAGCGCCTCGACCACGTCCACCCCTGACCCGGATCCGACGATGAGAACCCTTTTGAGCTTCCTCTTTCTAAAACCAGACATAATCTCGAAGGGCTTCTGTCTAAACCTTGTCGATTGATTATCACCGCGACGGTAGATTGTTTGATGCGGAACAAGATTGGCCATGACGTGAAATTCGTCTGCCAATTTAGGATCTTTGAACACTGAAATAAGTTGATAGGGCGACCACGTAAAATCCGTCGAGTGGATCCATGTGCTCGGATTTGTCGAAATGAGAACACACGCAATCAGAGCAAAAACAGCTCCGTTTCTCTTTGCCTTTTCGAAATAGGGTTTTGCAAATAGAAAAAATAAAATGGAAAAAATGGCGAACCAGACAAAGGCCGGCATCCCTAAAGAGGACATGAGGCTGAAAAGCAAAATCCCTAAAATGGATCCACCGATGTCGTAAGAATAGGCTTTCAAAGGATCGAATCGTTTAAAGGCGACCGCAATGCCTTGGCCTAGGCAAACGAAAACCCAACTTAACACGACAAAAACGAGCGCTAGAACAAGATAATCAAAGAGCGAGGCTTGGCTTTGTGGACCAAAGTTTACCTCTTCTGTGGAACGAATATTGAGCTCCACGCGAGACAGGGTACACAATGCCATCAGTGAGAAGAGCGCAATAGGCGTTTGCACAAACCAGTTTTTTACGTCGTCCACTAAAACAAAGCCGACCCCGATGCCCAAAAAAGCAGAGAGTAAAACGAAGTTCGTGAAAAAACCAACCTGATAAATGGCTGTAGGAATCCAACGAATCAATGCGAGTTCAAGGAGAAGCGTCGCTCCGGCGATAAAGGTTAAAGAAAGAGCCGGTCCTAGTTGAGGGATTTCGTTTTTCAAAGTGGTCCTTGAAAAAGAGGCGTTCACCCCTTTTTAAATGTTTTGTGCAAGAAAAAGGACACCGTGCTTTCTTCGGTGTATTTAGTAAGCGTCTTTAGTAAAGACTAGTTTATCCCTCTTTGTTGGAATCACCGCGCGCAAAAATACTTGCGACAAAATTAAGCACATCCGTCGCCGATTCATCGTTATACCCATAATTTTCGATCATACGTTGTTTAACGATGTCGATCTTTTCCTGGGTTTCCCGATCGACGACATTGGAGACAACGCTAGATAAATTAATGGAATCTTTTTGGTCTTCGAAAAGCTTGAGTTCAAAGGCCTTTAAAAGACGCTCGTTGGTTTTATAGGTGAACTGTTCTCCATCGATCGCCAACGCGCCAATTGAATTCATTACCGTTCGTCGGAAGTCATCTTTACGCGCTTCTTGAATATCAATTTTTTCTTCGATGGAGCGCATCAAGCGCTCATCGGGTTCCTCATATTGACCGGTGAACTTATTCTTAACTTTCTGTTTTTGAGTGTAGGCTTTGATGCTTTCAATATAGTTCGTGCAAAGATTTGAAATGCCCTCCTCGTCCGCCGAAATCGCTCGCCGCACTTCGTTTTTTACAACGTCTTCGTATTCTTGCTTCACGATAGATAGTAACTCTCGATAACGATTTCTTTCTTCTTCGTTGCTGATGAGAGAATGCGTTTTGAGTCCGCCTTCAATTTCATTCAACACAAGAAAAGGATTGATACTGGATTCTGTTTTATCCGATACCAAGGCGTTGGAAAGTTTGTCCTGAATAAAACGTGGACTGATGCCATTGAGTCCCTCTCGAAGGGCTTCCTTTCGCAGCTCTTTCACATTGTCCTGGGTGAAACCCGTCAAGGATTTTCCATCGTACAATTTCAACTTTTGAAGCAAGGTCAGATTATGCTTTTTAGGATCTTCCAGGCGAGTTAAAACGGCCCACATTGCAGCCATCTCAATGGTGTGTGGGGCGATGTGCTTTCCGCGTACTTTGGTTTCGTTGAAATCCTTCTTATAGATCTCAACTTCCTTCGAATATTTTGTGATGTAGGGAATGTCTATTTTGACCGTCCTATCTCTCAAGGCTTCCATATATTCGTTACCCAAAAGCTTTCGGTACTCTGGCTCGTTGGTATGACCGATAATCACTTCATCAATATCGGTCTGGGCAAATTTCTTGGGTTTGATTTTTCGTTCCTGTGTCGCCCCCAAAAGGTCATAGAGAAAGGCCACATCCAATTTTAAGATTTCCACAAACTCGATGATGCCACGATTGGCGACACAAAATTCTCCATCAAAATTAAAAGCTCTCGGATCTGAATCGGATCCATAGATTGCGATCTTACGATAATTCACATCACCGGTGAGTTCAGTCGAATCTTGGTTCTTTTCATCTTTGGGCTGGAAGGTTCCAATACCCACACGATCTTCCTCAGAGAATAGTAAACGGCGCACTCGAATATGACTCACAACCTCGGACCAATCGCCCTCATAATGCTTCATCAAAGCGTCAAAAATAAAGCGACTTGCAGGGTTAAGAGAACCACGAATTTTAACAGGATAATTGCCCTCTTTGAAATCCAGAGACGTGATAGCCGAGGCTCGCCAATCATTTGGAATGAGTTTCATAGGGTCTTCATTCATCGGATCATCGAAACGCTCTTGCTCACCGGAAAGATAACGCAGTTCTGGAGGCAATGACCAATAAAAGGTATAGAGTTTACCATCTTCACTTCTTGAATATTCTTCCAAACCTTTTTTCAACAACCTTGCAATCGTTGATTTAGCACTTCCCACAGGGCCATGAAGAAGGATAATTCTCTTTTCCGTTCCGTATTCAAATGCGGCAGCTTTGAACACATTCACCAATTTCATGAGAGGAATATCGAGACCATAAATCGCGTCTCTCCCATCATTTTTTGGATCTGAAAAGAAAGTGTATTTTACAATTTTCTTTTTATTGTCCACATATTCTTCGGTCCCATAAGACATCACCATGTCGTACATACGCTGATAGGCAGTACGTACAATTTTGGGATCCTCGCGAATCATTTCTAAATAATCTTCGAAGCTTCCATCCCAATGAAGTTCTCGGTACTTATCAATGTCATAGAGGTTTCCGATCGTTTTTAGTAATGAATTTTTTGCTGCCATTTGTTTTCTCTGTAGAAGATTTGGATTATAATAGGCGGACTCGCGATCGAGTACAAGGCAGACTTTGAACACAAAAGAGAAGAGATCAATCGAGGAGGAAAGACGCATCGCTATGGATATTCTGGAAGCGTTGAGTTCTCATTATGAAGCCGATCTACCAGACGGTGAAGATGATTTACTATCCGTCCTCGTTCGTTCCATTCTCAGCCAGGCGACGAACACCAAGAATCGCAACATGGCATTTTCCAGCCTTCTGGATACCTTCAACGGTGATTGGAACGCCCTTCGACTCGCCCCAACAATCGATATCGAAAACGCAATCAAGGTTGGTGGTTTAGCCGAACAAAAATCCAAACGCATTCAAAATATTTTAGTCGCTATTTTCGAAACCTTTGGAGAGTGCTCTCTTGAGCAGATCAAGTCGAACACACCAAGTAAGAACTTCGCCTATCTGTGCTCCTTTGAAGGTGTGGGTCCACAATCTGCCGCACTGAGTCTCATGCTTGGCGCAGGCGCTGATATCTGTCCCGTGAACACGGACGTTTTACGCGTTCTTAAACGCGTCGATCTTTTGAAAAAAGAGAGCGGTAAAGCTGCCCACAAAATCGTGAACACACGATTCCCCGAGGGCCGTTTGAAAGAAACCCATTACGCGCTTATTTCCCACGGCAGAGATCGATGTTTGAGCAGGTCGCCACGATGTGGGGGCTGCCCGATTAAAACTTTTTGTTCTTTTGAACTTAGCTAACGAAAGGTGATTTCCAACGTTTACCAAAAACGAAAGCCGTTTGAGGCTCTCGGACGCGCGGCGCGCGTTCTCGCTTTTCCAATTCAGGAGAAAGCGTTTTAGGATTACCGACAAAGCCCAAAGCCATCGATACAATAGCTTCGTAATTATCAGGGACTTTAAAATCAGCTCGAATTTTGGCTTCGTCAAAACCCGCCATTTGGTGAATCGAAATACCGAATTGGCTGGCCTGAACGGTCATCTGTGCGGTGGCCAAACCGACGTCATACCAAGAGTGTGAATTGACACTATTGTCATGTTCAAAATCTTTTTTTGCGAATGAGACCGCTAACATTGATGCGCGCACGGCCCATCCTTGATTGGATTCATCCAAGGCCGTTAAAATATTTTTGAATTCCTTTGGATGGCTCAATCTACTCGCCACGATAAAGCGCCAAGGCTGCTCGTTTCGACTAGATGGAGACCACCTTGCGGCCTCAAAAATAGATCTGATTTGTTGTTCCGAAATCGGTTGGTCCTCAAAAGCTCTCGGACTCCATCGCCCTTCGATTAGTGGATGAACTACATAATTTGTCGGTGCGTTTTTTTTCATTTCCTCATACCCCTTTTTCGCTATGCGAATACTACAAGATGGTCACTCAATATCTCATACACTACGATGCGAAGAAAATGAATAATGATTCAGATTATTTTATTTTATTTTTTCTAATGAAAAACCAAATCTTTCATTACTTTTACCTACAGGCCTTAACACCTAGGCTCTTCCAGGCTTTATCTACCGATCATCTATCTACAATCCTCGGGTCGAGGACATGGATGTGATCAGTTTTTCGATGCCTTCCCGTAATTCTTCAGGCACACAAAGACGTGTTATGCGATAGGCGTCCTTACCCAATAAATGCACGATGTCGCTGACTTCCTCGATAGGACAGACATTTCCATGGCGATCGATGATCGGAATATAACGCGCATATTGCGAAGAGGGATCATAAGGCCGATAAGGCGTATCCTGAGCACGGTCGACTAGCACCGTATAATCGGGGGCAAACCCTTTCTTTTTCGCTAAAACACGGGCCCGATCGACGATACGAGCAATGCCTACCGCATCAGACGCATTGAGCTCAAAGGTCTTGTATAAACGACGAGACACAAGCCCATT
>JALSKP010000036.1 GCA_026988815.1 Myxococcales bacterium
CAGACCGGGGGGCCTCGATTTCCATCGCAGCTTTGGTGGATTCTACAACAGCGAGCACATCGCCTTTTTTAATTTTTTCGCCTTCACTAAAGTAAAAATCGAGTACTTCTACTTCGTCTTCATTGGCGTTAATTAGCGGAACGAGCACGATCTCCATGAGAGAGCTCCTTGTATATTTGAAATGAAATTTAGGATATTTTTGAAATTAAGATTTTTTGGAAAGCTCTTTTTGTCGTGCAACGATGGAGTCAACGAGAGTTTTGCTATCCGCTTTCAATTTGGTGAATGCGACGCCCATACCTTGTCCAAGTTCGTCATTTTCTACTCTTACGACTTCGCCTTCGCCTTCGATGGTTTCGAAGTCATCCATGATGACGGAAAATTTAAGGGTTACTTTTGTGCCGACAGGGAGAGGGTTTTTAGACCGGATAAAGACGCCACCATGCGAAATGTTGGTCACATATTCTGCGATAAATTCATCAATCGTTTCGAACTCTTGATTGATCGTTTGTCTTGAATGCTGGCGTTGCTCGTTTTCATCGTTCATATTTCAGCTCTTTTTTGGTCTGAGAATCACGGTGTTGCAGGGCCATCCTTTTTAAGGATGGGAACACCTTTTTTGTTTATATTTTCCACGTCTTTTTCGGTGAGTGCGGATTGTTTCAAACCCCCTTCGAGAATCACCTCTGCAAACCCGCCAATTTGTCGTTGATCGAGGGGCGTTCGAGGAATGATAAAAGTTGCCAGGGCGCCGTAGGAACCTAAAACAACAACGGCCATGATGCCATTTTTTAATGCCTCGCCGCTTGCGATCACGACGAGGATACCGAACACAACGACAATTTGAATCATGACGGAAACGATACCTAGGTCTCTTACGAAATAGGCGATAACATTGATGACAACGCCTGCGATGAGCGCGCCGATAAAGGTGTTATTCTCAGGATCAATTTCCAATAAGCGAAATCCGATGAGGATTGCCAGTATATGGATGATTCCCATTGCGACATAAAACGTTAGGGGAGTCCAAACCAGCCCCGCGATAATACTAACCATTTTTTTCTACCTACTCGATACTTGCTTCTTCAACTTGCGTTTTGTTTGCGGATTGAAGGTGCTCTAAATCAGTGCCCCCATCTGGCGTTATATTAATGGGCTCTTTTCCATGGTAGCCCTCCTTGAAACCGGTCTTTAGATCTTTGCCCACTTTTCCCAAATTTTTTCCGACTTGGGTCAATTTTCCAACGCCGAAAACGATAGCAATCGTCGCAAGAATGATTAATATTTCGGGAAGTGTAGCCAAGGCCCTATTCTCATGAAGGTTATCTAAATACCATTACGATAATATCATATATGGCGTGGGTATAAACTGCAACCGCGAACCCACGTACGTAGAATATAACGGCTAAAATCACACCTGCAAAAAATCGGAAGGAAAAACTTCCAAGGGTGAAGGGGTCTGCCATATTTCCAACATAATGAATGGCGCTGAAAATAAGGGAAGAAACGACAACGGAAATGAGCGCTGCGCCAATTTTTGGAAATTTAGGGACTTTGGAGATTCCCCAAAAAAGCCCTCCCATGAGGAGCAGGCGAAACACGATTTCTTCATAAAGACCTGCGCCGATGCTCATGATAAAGGAGGAAAAAATTCCGAAATCTTTGACCCCTGAGGCAAGTAATTTATCAAGGCCCAGGGAGCTCATGAGAAAAAGTACGGCCGAGCCTAAGCAAAGTGCGTATAAGGTGCTTTCTCCAATAACGACGGGCCATAACTTGGGATCAAATTTCCCTTTTTCTCGTAAGAGAAAAATAGCAACCCCAAAGGCAATAAGAATAATGAGGTTGATTCCCAAATAGTGAAGCAATTCGCCTGAGGCTAAAGTCCAGAAAAAATCACTCACAAAATCGACGCCATTCCTGACGCCACCGGTAAGGAGAACACCGAGTTGGTAAAGTATAAAAAGGGGAAGAACCAAAATGAGGGAAGTAAATAGGTCCTTCGAATCGTCAAAATAGGTTTTGATCATATGCGTCCTCTTGTAGAAAACATCAGTTATCAGGCTTTCATTCCCTTATCATTTATATTTCCGTCAAAAAACGCGCGACATGCTCGTCAACAGAGGCTTTGATGCGTTCAAAACTCATTTTTTCGTCAAAGAGAACGATGACGAATTGTCGACCAATTGTCTTTATATAAACGTTCTCCAAGCCTTTGGTCACCATCGCCGTGGCATCGTTGTCATTGGTTTCTCTAATGCACATCGCGTTGCCCGCTTTTTCGATCAGAAATCCTTTTTCGTCGACAACAAGCACTGCTTTTAAGGCAGCATCGCTAAGGATATCTTTCAATAGCTTTTCGTAGATGTTGATTTGAAGGGTCACATTTCTTCTCGTGTTTGATAAAGAGCTATACCAAAATTAAGACGCTTGCGCTACGCAAGCCTTCACAAAGGAGGCAAAAAGAGGATGAGGATCAGTTGGACGACTCTTAAATTCGGGATGGAATTGGCATCCTAAAAACCACGGGTGTGGAGGATATTCTAGCATTTCTACCAAAACGCCGTCCGGTGATTGACCTGAAATAAGGAATCCCTTTTCTGCAATCAAATCGCGGTAAGTGTTGTTGAATTCTAAGCGATGACGATGGCGCTCAGAAATTTCTTCCTTTGCGTAAATCTGCCGTGCTTTTGAGTCGGGATGAAGGTGGCACGCGTACGCGCCTAGTCTCATTGAACCGCCTTTGTCGATATCCTCAGACTGATCGGCCATAAAAGTAATAATCGGGTCTTGTGCATCGGGAACAAATTCCACGCTATTGGCGTGATCAATGCCACAAACATTTCTCGCAAACTCGATCGCCATGAGCTGCATACCCAAACATATACCAAAAAATGGAATGTTGTGTTCGCGAGCATATTGAATGGCGACGATTTTGCCTTCCACACCCCTTTCTCCGAAACCACCAGGAACCAAAACGCCATCAGCGCCCTTTAGTTTTTCCTCAATATTACCTTCACTCAAATTGCTTGAGTCGACGAAGATAAGATTGACTTTGGAATCGTTAGCTATGCCGCCGTGTAGCAACGCCTCGTTCAGAGATTTGTAGCTATCTGTGAGCCCTACATACTTGCCCACAATGGCAATGGTTGTACTTTGGGATGGATGCTTTATTCGCTTAACGATCGTTTTCCAATTGCTTAGATCCGTTGTTCGCCAACCGATATTAAGTTTTTGACCAATTTTATATTCGATACCTTGATCGTGGAGAAGAAGAGGAACTTCGTAAATCGTTTCCGCGTCACGGGCCGTGATCACACATGAGGGTTCGACGTTACAAAAGAGACCGATTTTATTCCGAATCTCGTCATTCAATTCCCGGTCAGATCTACAGACAAGAATATCGGGTTGAATACCGATCTCTCGTAAGGCCTTGACCGAATGTTGAGTTGGTTTGGTCTTCAATTCACCAGCGGCAGCGATATAGGGAACCAAAGTCAGGTGCATGCAAAGCGAGTTTTGATAACCCAGTTCATGGCGCATCTGACGAATGGCCTCCAGAAAAGGCAGACTTTCAATATCTCCAACTGTTCCACCAATTTCGATGAAGGCTATATCATAACCCTTGGACGCCTCGTATACTCGCCGTTTAATCTCGTCGGTAATATGGGGGATCACCTGGACGGTCTTTCCCAGATACTCGCCTTTTCTTTCTTTCATCAAAACGGTGTCGTAAATTCGGCCCGTCGTAAAGTTATTCAAACGACTCATTCTGGCCGTACTAAATCGCTCATAATGACCCAAATCGAGATCAGTTTCGGCACCGTCGTCTGTGACAAAAACTTCGCCGTGTTGAATGGGGCTCATCGTTCCCGGATCGACATTGATGTAGGGATCGAGTTTAACGAAGGTGATCTTGAGACCACTATTTTCGAGCAAAGCTCCAACGGCTGCCGCCGTTAGGCCCTTCCCTAAACTTGAGATTACGCCACCTGTAACAAAAATAAATTTGGTATTTTTCTCAACCATTCAAGGCTCCAAAACATAAATTAGGAAAAATCCGAGAGTTCGGAATCGCACTATAAAGATGTGATAGCTTCTGTAAAGCGTCTAATAGGGGAATTTATCTTTTCGGGCGTGTAAGTTATGCCAATTTTGGCACTGTTTTCGGTCTTTAGAAAAGACCATGTTTGGTTTCCTTTTTGGAGGTCTACTATGCGACTCAGGTTCATTCTTCTGTGTATTTCAGCGAATGCTCGTTTTCTAGGATAATGCACGCAGATGGTTGTGATAATGCGGTCTTTGAAGGAAATATTGTCAATCTGAGACCGGGATTTCAGCTGGTATCCGCATTCGCTATCACGCCAGAAATACCAAAGTCATTGATAATGTCTTTGATGCATCGGAGTGCGATTTCTGCGATGGACTCATTCAGATTGGCGATTCCGCGGACGGCGGATGTCCCGGCGGAACGCAGGGTGGATCACCGGATCTGGGTGGAATCAACCGATATGGGGAAGGATATGGGGACCGACGCAGGAACGACGGGTATGGGAACAAAAAAAGATAGCGGCTCTTCATTTGATCAAGAAAATGAAAAAGAACCCGATGCAGCCGGCAAGGCGGACCTAGGACTCAACGATGAAGACGGGTGTTCTTGCGGGCAAAGTGGCCTTTACTCTTTCCCTTGATAGCCTTCTTTATACTTTTGCTCAGGCGGCGAAAAAAAGGGATCCAAAGAATCCCGATTTCTTGACCGTCGACCTTGCGTTGATAGGCTTGGATTCTAAATCCTAGATGAGTCGGTTTGGAATCAAAAAAAGAGACATGGTTTGAAAAAGGGTGGCAGGTACTCAACGATTCCGAATCGCGTTATTATACCATTTTCCACACCTGCATTAATCTTTTGATTCTTATCAGTATTGGGGTGGTGTTTTACGAAGTTGCGGCCAAGCCTCTTCCTGGTCAACTTGTAAGTCCC
>JALSKP010000037.1 GCA_026988815.1 Myxococcales bacterium
ACCCCTTCTTCGAAGAGGGCCAGAAGAAGCGCACTAATATCGGAGAATCCAACAACCCACTTGGGGTTCTCGACGAGTTTCTTAAACGAAAGTTCGTCGACGATACGCGATAGTCCGTAGCCGCCCCGCGAACAAAAAATAGCCTTAATGTCGGGATCCTCAATCGCGTCCTGTAACGCTTTTATGCGCTCAAGGTCGTCTCCGGCAAGGTAGCGTTTACGCGCAAAGGTCTGGCCGTCAATTTTAATATCCAAGCCCCATTCTTTAAGAACCTCAATACCAAAATCCAGGTGTTCCACATTCACGGGACCCGATGGGCTTAACACACAAACGCGATCACCAGATTTTAGAAAAGGGGGAAAATTCATAATGGCAAGTATGGATCGAGAGGGGAAATGAAAATCTGAATCTACTTTTTTCTGGCAGGTATCGGCAGCTTATACTTCATCAAGGTGGTCTCCGTGCTTCCCCACTTCGTATCAATTCGAATCGATACGGGAATCAAATTTTCATCGCGTGAGATAAAGAGGCTACCCGTGGGCTTGGCAGCTTGATGAACTTTGAGTAAAGGCGGCGTTCCTTTCTTCTTCGATTTTGATCGCAGTACTTCTCGGGTAAAATCGATGCGCCACGTTTTAAACCAACCAATGGAGGTGTACACATCTTCTTTCCCGACGACCTTGCCTTGAATTCGACTTAGTTTCCAACCGTCGTACAAGTAATAATCGAAGGTATCTCCGATTTTCATTTTCCCGCTTTTTCTTAAATCAAAAAACCAGGAAAGCATATCGTGGGTGGTTCCAGGAATGGCTTTGAGGAACTTTCGTTTGATATCTTTGTGCCCTTCTTTAGTTGCAAATTTTATTTTATTTACGCGGGCACGGTAGGTCGTGTGGATAAAATCAACGGCATAATGACGTTTTTTTCCATTCTCGTGAAAATTCTTTTCCGACCGTAGGGGGCGCAAGGTAAGAGGACTCACGAAGGTATTTGCGGTATCGCGCATGGGATAGATGGCATGGAAGAAGCCAATCGATTGCGCGGTTCCGACGACCGGTACATAGGGTTTATCGCCCTTGTATCGTAGGTCACCTACTTTTACCGCGGACCGAACAGCCTCCACGCCGTTGACCTTTACCGTGTAGTAGAGCTCCTCGCCAAACCATTTGAAGGACGAAAAATCTTCTTTTTCCAATTCGCCTTTATCTTTCTTGGCGTGTTTGTTTTTCAGCATCAAGGGCGTTTTCAACACGCCGACGAGGGGTTGGACTTTCCTGAAACCCATGAATTTTTTGGGAAGTTTAAGACCTTGTTGCTTGGGAAGAAAAGGTGTTTCTTGGGCAGAAAGACGGGTCGTAATTCCAAGTAAAAAGATTAATGCTACAACTTTCATTTTCATATCGATCCTAAGTGGAGGTCCGTCTTCGTTCAATTTGACAAGACCTCGTGTCGAAAATTCATTTTACCCTAGCACAGCTTCGGATTCAACTTTGTGCAAATTGGGGTTAACGAATTTCGAAGTTAGCGATGAGGGCCGCGTGATCGCTCACACTAAATCCTCCACTTCGTTCTCGAGCCGCTTCGACGGAAACCAAGCGAATATTATCAAAGTCTGCGTAGATAAGGTGATCGATTTGCTGGGTTTTTCCTCTGTATTGATAGGTCCAGGAATCTTCATTAGAGGACGCGATGAGGTCACCCGATTGGGTAAGATTATCGAGGGTAGGCGAGTCCAGAGAATCGTTGAGATCTCCGCCAAGCACAAGCAGGGTGTTTTTATTATCCTTGGCACGGGTGACAATAATTTCTTTTGCCGCTTTTGCCTCCGCCGCTCGCCATGCTGGATTATCGTTTGCTTTAGATTTAAAATGGGCGGCAAAAACGATGACTTTTTCGCCTTTGATTTTCGTTTGAACTTCGAGCAATTCTCGGGCGAATTTTTTTGTCCCCCCCGTTGAAAGTTCAAGCGTCGTGTCGTCTCGATATCGTCGCACGTCCGAGATTTCGGTTTTAGAAAGGACCCCAACATCTAACGAGGCGTTGAAGAAGACCTCTCCGAATGCGCGATGTTCAAAGCCTAGGACGTCGCCAATGACATTGAGACAGCTTTCTTTTTCGAGCTCTTGGAGAATAATAATGTCTGCATCCAAGGTTTTGAGAGCATTGGCGAGTTGTTTGCCGCGAAACTCAAATTCGGAGGTGCTGAAAAGATGTTCAAAATCGTCAGCTTCACATCGCCCGCTATCGCACTGATCGTCAAAATAACGGCGTACGTTGAAGGTCACAATCCTCACTTTCGCCTTCGCTGGTGGACGAAAAACTTCGCCAGCATCGCCCTTATTGTCTTGATCGGGTTTGGCTTTGGTGTCGGTCCATCCGACATCAACGCGAAGGTCAATGGGGTCTTTTTTATCGCTTGGTTGAGAGCATGAAGAGCTTGCCAAGATAATGAGAACAAATAAGGCGTTCAAATTGCACATAATAAGGTTTTGAATATATAGTGAAGGAGTGTTAACGTATTTGAGTTCAGTCATACCTTATTATACAGGAAGGTCACAATGAAACGAGCGCTTGTTGGAAAAATAGTTCTATTTATTTCTTTGGTCGCGTTAGCCGGTTGCGATGACGCCGTGGGAAGTAATAATGGTGGTGTTGGAAACAACGGAAACAATAATGGCGTTAACAACGGCGGTCCAAATAACGGTGTCGGAGATGGCGCCGTTGGAGCAAAATGCGTTGTGAGCACCGATTGTAACTCCGGTCTTTGTCAGGGCGGCCTTTGCCAAAAGGCGGGCGACGATTCCTGTGACGGCTCTGGACAATGCGGCGATTGTGATGATTTCTGCAATCGCGACGATATTGGGGGACCAAAAAACCCCTTTAAACTTGGTTCAGATGATGAAGACTCCACCGACTCTGGTGTCGTCCTAGATGACGATGGCGCAATTACCTTGGACGTAAGACGAATCGAAACGAATTTCATTTGGATCGCCAACACCGATGAAGGTACGATCTCCAAAGTAGATACACGCACACTCAAAGAGGTCGCGCGTTACCTCACCGGACCAAAAGCGGTTGGAATTAGCCGAGAACAGGGCGGCAACGATCCTTCGAGAACATCTGTGAATACTTTTAGTGATGTTTACGTGGGGAATCGAGATAGGCTCAGCGTTACTAAAATTTCGGCACTCGGAAACGAATGTCCCGATCGAAATAACGATGGAATGAAACGGACCTCTCAGGGCCCAAGCGACGTTCTACCATGGGGAGAAGATGACTGTATCATCTGGAATACTCCCCTTCCCGGTGGCGGCGTTATTCGCGCGGTAGCGGCCCAAGACGGATTCCAAGAAAACGACACCATTCAACCTGGCGTTTGGGTCGGTGGATGGAACGGAAAAATTTGGAAATTATCCTCCGAGAATGGCGCCATTGAACTCACCACAAACTCCCCCGTTGGTGGAAACTACGGTTTCGCCCTCGACGGACTCGGAAACCTTTGGATCTCAGGATGGAGCGGCGCTGCTATCGGACGCATCAACACCTTAAAATGTATAGATTCTGCGACCTGCGATGCAGAAGTAGTATGCGACCGCGAGGACGGAGACACATGCGTAAAACAACGTATCGCCCTTCCCCATCGACCTTACGGCATTACCGTCGATTTCAAACAAAGAGTATGGACCGGCGGTGACGCTACAAGTGTCTATGACCCCAAAAAACCGGTCGGACAACGTTTCACGCATACCCAAATTGGATTCACACACGGTATCGCCGCGGATGAAAAAGGATTCATTTGGATCTCTGGAATGACTGCCGGATTATTTAGAATGGACGCGGAAAACCCCGCATCAAACATGATCGTTCCAGGAACCGAACAAAGTTCAAAAGGCGTCGCCGTCGATCTCGATGGAAAGATCTGGTCCATCAACCGCAGTCATAGCAGCGCTACCGTTGTAACACCTGGACCTAATTTAGCAGACAACGACGTTCAAACTGAAATCGTTAAGAACCTTGTCACACCTTATACCTATTCTGATATGACTGGTGCCCAGCTCCGATTTGCAACAGATGAACTCGGCTACTACCGCCGAACCTTTGAAGGGTGTACAGCGAGCAACGTTCCAGAAACATTTTGGTCTGAAGTGCGTTGGGACACCCTAACGCCAGGCGATACTAAAGTTGTTTTCCGTGCTCGCGCCGCAAATATCAAAGCAGATTTGCAAACCGCCAATTGGATTTCAATTGCAACTGTCACGCCCGATACTTCCCCAAAGGATATTTCACAGCTTTTCGATGATGCTGGTATTCAGGGCTTCCAATTCGTTGAACTCGAAGCCCAACTCCAGGCCAATCGTAAGGCCGATAATAGCATCGATGTTCCCAAACTTAAGGCAATGGCAATTACCTTCCGATGCCCTATCGTCGTTCAGTAAAACAAACCTAATCGATCAATTCTGATAGACCTGCCTTCCAACTTTCCTCCACATCCTCTATTTTTACGTGCACGTCCTGCCACACAAAAAAGGGATCTGCGCTGACCGATCCCAATAGATCAAAGCCAATGTCGTGCGCCACACAGTATTCTCTCACCGTCTTCGCATTCGACTTGGTTAGAGAAATCAAAATTCTTGAAGGCGTTTCACAAAACAAAAAAAGATCTTTTCTATCTTCAAAGGACTTCTCCATCTCAAATCCCAGACCTGTCGTGAAAAGCATCTCCAAAAGTGCAACACCAAGACCCCCCTCTGAACAATCATGTGCCGCGATTAAGAGACCTTTGTCGATCAATTCGCGAAGTCCAAATTGGAGATTTTTTTCCTCATCCAGATCAATTTTTGGCAGATGATTCCCTAAAGAGGCCTCCTGAACCCACAGAAACTCTGACGCACCAAGATCTCGCGGGTCCGTTGCTCGACCGATAGAAACGATCAGTTCGCCGGCCTCTTTAACACCCATGGAAATCGAATT
>JALSKP010000038.1 GCA_026988815.1 Myxococcales bacterium
TTCGAGAACGAGGCAGTAGAAACAGCGTGTAGCGATCAAATGGACGGCGACGGCGATGGGAAAATTGATTGTGATGATGCCGATTGCGATAGTGATCCAGCGTGTTCAACCACCCAAGCCGAGGTATGTGGAAACGGTCTAGATGACGATGGTAATGGAAAAACGGATTGTGACGATCCAGTTTGTGCCGTCACCTCGGCGTGTATGCCAGACGAAATCTGTGACAATGGTCAAGACGATGATGGCGATGGCAAAATGGATTGCGATGATTCTGATTGTTCAAATGACCTCGCCTGTGAAGAAGATGACGACGATAATGATGAGAACAACCAACTCTCATCTGCCGATGACGGATGTTCTACAACGCGATCTTTAGAGGATAGCAAGTCACCGATTCTCATCCTCTTCGCTCTTTTAGGCGGCATGTTCTTCAGAAGAAGAAAAGAATCTTAGACCACCGTCTCCGCAACTAGTAATCCAGTCTTTTGACTGGATTTTTTTTGCCGACGAAAATAAAGTTCCAAACCATAGGCTGCGTTCCACGCACCATCTTGAAATACATGATGTCATGTTCTCCAAAAAGGTGCGCAAGCACACCCCTACGATCTGTACATCAAAGGCGATTTTACTTTCCCAAACCTAGGGTGCCGCAAGCCTACCTTACTCGAAAATCGATATGATAATGTTCATCATGTCGGACCCATGCTTCGGTCTTCGAAAAGCGATAGCTGCGCATCATTTTCCGACCGAGCTTTTCTTTTTTAAGAAGCTTTTGTAAGTCCGGAGCAAAAATTATTCTGCGAATTTTCAAACCATTCTTTTGAGCCGACTTCCCAACTTCTTCAATATGCATCGCCATCGTTTTAAAATCGATCTTAAAGTTGTCAAGTTTACCATTTTCATCAAAATCATTATTGTAGCCCCACGCTGTCCAGATCGCATGCGGCATCACGCTCGACGAGTTAAATTCTAAAACAGGCACAAGAAAATCGACCGATAATCCATTGCGATGGGTTTTATGAGGATAGAAATCCCCACCCCAAGGCCACCCCGTTTCGCCATAAACGAAACGCAATTGAGGATCTATTTCATACATTTGTTGATAGGCCTCAAGCACGACCTGACGTACTTTTTCGTGAACGGAAGCGCGACCCAGGGAGGCGCCTAGACGAGAATAGGCCTCAAAATTTGGCCCCGATGTCGGCAGCCGTTTTGCATTTTCTATCCTGCCCGAGCCGGGCGTCCCGAAGG
The DNA here is from genome assembly GCA_026988815.1 of Myxococcales bacterium. Taxonomy (GTDB): domain Bacteria; phylum Myxococcota_A; class Bradymonadia; order Bradymonadales; family Bradymonadaceae; genus CALJNB01. The sequence continues at coordinate 1,252 of JALSKP010000038.1, forward strand.
AACGACTTGGCGTTGTGGATTCAAATTTTAGAAAAAGATCATTTCCAAAATACACAAACCCGATCAACAGCCCCAAGATAATGCCAGGTAGCCAAGGCCGCCTACGTTTTGTTTCAAATGTGTTACGTCTCATGGCCGTAGTGTAACCAATTTCTTCTGCTTTGGGGATGCAAATTGTTTGCTTGCAGATGCGATAGCAGACTGCGATGATGAAACGATGCAACACGGTTCACAGATAAAATATACTTGGCCTCCGATAACCAAAAGCGTGGTTGGGCTTTTTGTTCTCTTTTTCATCATCTGGATAACCAGCGTGGTCTCTGAACCTTTTGGACTCTTCGCCAAGACGCACATGAGTGTCTCTTTGGCCGCGGTCAAAAAAGATTATTTCGATTCTATTTTGCTCTACGGATTCTATCATCGCAGTTTCGGCGAGCTGCTTTTCGTTGGCTTGGCGACGTGGATGTTTGGGACCGAATTGCAATCGATGATCGGACTGAAGAAGTGGTGGGCGATTCAATTTCTTTCCATTATCACCGGTGGATTGGTTGTCATTCTTTGGGATTACCTCTTCGGTATTAGCTCGACGATTCACGGTTATCATGCAGCGATCATTGGTCTTATTGCTGCATTTTGCTGGCGAAAATGGAACGACACCTTATATGTGTTTACAATTCCCTTGACGGGAAAAACCATGCTAGCGGCTTGTGTAGGGTTGAGTTTCGTCATGGCTCTTATCGACAAAATGTATGTGCGTTTGGGCCTCGATCTCGCCGGGATTATGTGGGGAATCTTGATTGCCGGAGGGTTTTTCAACCTCCGCTTACTCCGAACGCGGTACCGATTATGGAGAGCGAGGAAAAAACTCAAACTTGTCAGAGGCCCAGAGAAAAAAGATTACGGACCCAATTGACGCTTTAAGGACTGCCAAAAAAGGGGATTGCCAAACGAACCGATTCGATTTATTTATGCATCTCACGAAAACATATAGTCATTGAGTTAATAATATGAGAGGCCGTCCTAAAAACGCACAACCCGAAGTCACTGCTAATAAAATTTTACACGCTTCGACCGAACTTTTCGCTTCCCATGGTTTTCACGGTACTTCTTTCCGGACCATCGCCAAAGCATCTGGCCTAAGCATTGGCACCATCCAGCATCATTTTGGTACAAAAGACCGATTATATGACGCATGTATCGCCTCAATGTATAAAGAGTTAGGCCAAGTCGTAGATGGTTTAGCCGAATTTTTGGACGACGGACCGCGCGAATTTTTAGAGAGAGCCGTTATCCATGGATTTGAATTCGGACTCGAACATCGAACCTCTGTAAGATTGTTGACACGTGCGATTCAAGATGGCGATGGGCTACCGTCAACGATTCGTGACGAGCACGCTCAACCGCTTCTAAAGACGGCCAGCGAAACGGTTTCCGCGGCTCTGGGTATCGAACTTTCTGTTGCCACCTTCGGCTTACAAAGCAGTATTTTTCTTATCGTAAGATACGCGCTTGCCAGCGAGCGAGAACTTAAAGATTTCTCGTTTGGAAGCGATTTGGATCCCATTGAGGCGGTAAAGAAGCACCTCGTTCAAGTTGTACCGATGATTATCATGGGTGACTCAAATTTTCTTAAGTAAGATCACTCCTAAAAATCAGGGCAAAGCGAAAAATGAGGGCATTGTCTCCCCACTTTGTGGTAATCTAGGTCACATTTGGACATACCCATCATCCTATTTTGCCTGATTGAACGAAATATTAGGCTATAAAAATCGCCATTTTATGGCGCACTTTTTGCAAATTTTCTTGGGTGTTAGTTTTTTGGAGTTTTAATGAAGTTTCCCATTTTTGTTGTTTTGTTTGCCCTAAGCGCATGCGGAAATTCTAAGCCGGATTCAAATCCCAACCCTCCCATTCTCATCATCGATACGCCTGACCTTTCTCAAGATCTGGCAAAAAACGATATTGGGGACCCAAAACAAATGGATATGGGGGTTGAAGAAGACATTATTGAAGATGTTGTCGACATTCCCACTGAGGATATTGCGATTCGTCTTGCCTCACTTCCTAATGTGATCAATGTGCAAGAATTGTCGTCGAGTATGGGAAAACGACGGTTTTACGTTGATTTCCAATTGGATTTGGATCATTTTTCAGCTCAAAGTCCAACTTTTACACAACGCGGTATTTTATACTTCGTCGACGATAAGGCGCCCACTGTGTTGGTGACTACAGGCTATGGCCTACCCGATGTAAATGGATTTCAACAGCTTGGTGTTGGAGCGACCGACATTCTCAATGGCAATCAATTTGTCATCGGTCATCGTTTCTTCACTGGCGCGATTCCTGCCGTTGCGGATCAACACTGGGAGCTCGTTAATATCGAACAATCGGCCGAAGATACCCATGAAATCTTACAATCTATGCGCAGCGTACTGACCCAAAAATGGGCTGGTACCGGATGGAGTAAGGGTGGAATGACGATCCTCTTTCAAGAATATTTTTATCCAGAAGATTTAGAATTAGCATTGCCGATGGTTGCCCCTATCAGCTTCGGGTTAAAAGATGAACGTTACCCTCCCTTCTTGGCCCAAATCGGTACGCAAGAATGTCGAGATCGTTTGGACGATTCCATGATCGGTGCACTTTCGCGCTCCTCAGAGCTCGCCGAAGAATTTAATCCAGCAAGTGATTTCGAACGCGAGCAATGGGCGGCCCAAATCGAATATTCTGTATTTGCCTTCCCCTGGTCCTACTGGCAATATTATGGATTATCATCCTGCTCTTTCATCCCACCCGGGGACGCGGCGGCGGCAGATCTCGTCTCTTTCTTTGTCTACAATCAACTTCCAAAAATAACGTTAAAACCCTCGACCCTACCGCGTCCGATCGATCCCGAAGAGGCAGATCTAGTGGCCTACACTTACCAAGCCTTGAGTCAATTAGGCTTCCAAGATCTTTACGCCACCGGTCAACTTCAACGCATGGTGGATCTAGGATTTTTAACACCTGAGGGAAAAACGCAAATCGAAAGCGCCAGTTATGAATTTGGCGATTTTCCGTGGGCGCAGAACCCGGGGTTTGATCCCCAAGTCATGGTGGATGTCGATACCTGGCTTAGGACGCAGGCCAAAGATATTTTCGCAATTTACGGTCAGCACGATCCTTGGAGTGGTGGTATGATCACCCTCAATCCTGCAAATAATTCCGAAGTATTCGTCGCACCCGGGACCTCGCACGGTACCTTTTTAGTCGACCTTGAAGCTAGCGACTATAATCGCGTTCGCTCCAGGATTTTAGAACTCGATTCTCGGGATCGGACACGGTCATTCCAAAAAGAAGTCAAAGCCCCATCAAAAGCGCAGCGCGCAATACTCCTCAAGTTGTTAAAACAAGAGCTTTAAATTCCAAAGAAAAAAACGTAAGAATGGTGGGCTATATTTGTAACAAAGGACATCATTGCAAACTTTTTTAGAAAACAAAAAGGCGTTATTAGAAGAAAAGCGCAAAACGATTCTTGGCTCTTTATCCACCCTTCCCGATGATATGCATCAACGTAATCAACATGTGGGGGATAGTATTGATAAATCCAAAGCGCAGGTCGATCACGCTGAGGCGTCCGATCTAAGGTTGCGTGAAAACACCGAACTTCGACATGTCGAGGCGGCGTTAAAGAGAATTGAAGAAGGTATTTACGAAGAATGTATGGAATGTG
>JALSKP010000039.1 GCA_026988815.1 Myxococcales bacterium
AGGGTCGTAATCTGACTTAATGTGGAATCACATTTTACAGTGGCGCGACCGTTCCGGATTTTCACCGGATTCCCGATCCTGACTTCAAGGCGCTTCTAGTTTTTAGTCGGAGTTAAGTCAAGGGCGTACACTGGTGTGATCATTTTCGGCGGGATTGAAAGGAAGGAGGTTTTCTTCTTGGAATGCTGAGAAGTCCCCTCTACCTCTGGGAGAGGGCGCCCTGAGGATGTGCGTTAGCACTTCCGTGGAAGTACTCTTGGGGTGCTTGGGTCATTTGTGCAGCTCTGCTGTAGAGGGTCAAGCAAGTTCTCTCAAAATCCCGCTGATATGGATCACACAACGGGTACACTAACTGAAAAAGGCTAGGCTTTATGAAGTTCGATATTATCGATCAATCTGACATCGCCAGCAAAGATTGCGATAGCGATCAGGGCCTCTTCGCCTCCCTCGTATGCCTCTAAGCTTTTCGGGTCGACGCAGGATATATAATCGGAGCGAAGACCTGCTTTGGCGTCATCAATAACCTCGGCAACAATTCTTTCAAGCTCCTCTTTGGAGCGTTGTCCATTTTGGAACGCAGCTTGGGCTTTGAGTAAACCTTGACGCAGCGCGGGAGCAGACTGACGCATCTGCGCGTTAAGTTTTAGATTTCGACTTGATTTTGCCAAACCGTCGTTTTCGCGAATTGTTGGCGCGCCAATGATCTCAACGGGAATGTTTAAATCGAGCACCATTTTTCGAATGACCGCCAATTGTTGGTAGTCTTTTTTACCAAAAACGGCGAGGTCGGGTTGCACGATATTGAAAAGCTTGGTGACGATGGTTGTAACGCCGTTGAAGTGGCCCGGTCGGCTTGCGCCGCAAAGGCGGTTGGTGAGTTCGGAAACGTGGACCTCGGTTTTTGCGTCCGGGACGTAGATATCGCTCACGTTGGGAAGAAAGAGAATATCGCATCCCGCAGATTCGCATTTTTTGGTATCCCCTTCGGTATAGCGAGGGTAGGTGTCCAAATCTTCATCGGGTCCAAATTGGGTGGGGTTAACGAAAATGCTTACAATAAGATTTGGGGCATGTTCTTTGGCGCTTTTCATCAAGGAAAGGTGTCCCTCATGAAGGGCACCCATCGTTGGAACGAATCCGGTGTCTCCCTTGAGCGCCTTCCGAGCTTCTCGTAGTTTAGGTATGGAGTTTACAATAATCAAAACGAAAAGTCGTCGTTGGGAAAGGTAGATTCTCTTACTTCTTTTTTATATTCCTGAAGCGCGTCAATGACGCTTTGTTCTAGCGAGGCGAAGTGTTTAACAAATTTCGGTTTGAAATCTGAGTTGAGCCCAAGAATATCTTGTAAAACGAGAACTTGTCCGTCCACATCTGTTCCGGCACCGATTCCAATGGTTGGAATATCGATAGCCTCGGTCACGCGTTTGGCGACATCGGCGGGAACCATTTCTAGGACCAGCATGTGAATGCCAGCATCGGCCAAAGCGCGTGCATCCTTTATCATTTCTGTGGCGGCATCTTCTGATTTCCCTTGGATACGATAACCACCGAATTTGTGGACCGATTGCGGGGTAAATCCTAGATGACCACAGACCGCAATTCCCGCTTGGGTCATTCGACGAACCAAGGGAGCGAAGACTTCGCCGCCCTCAATTTTCACAGATTGGGCGCGCCCTTCTTTTAGCATTCGACCAGCGGCGCGTAGGCCGTCATCGGCGTTGGCTTGATAGCTCATGAAGGGCATATCGGCGACGATATGCGGCCGGTCACATCCTCGCGCGACGGCGCGCGAGTGATAGACGATATCGTCGACGCTGACGGGGAGGGTGGTCGAGTGGCCCTGAATCACATTGCCTAAACTGTCTCCGATGAGGATGACATCGATCTCTGCTTTTTCGACGAGCCTTGCAAAGGTTGCATCGTAGCAGGTCGTCCATACGATCTTTTCGCCACGCTCGTATTGTTTTCTCAGACTATGGGTTGTTTTTCTGCGTACTGACATAAGCCTCCTCGGGATTGCGGGAGGATAGGGGGGGCGGGGCTTGGAAACAAGAGCGAATTCGTGCAGAAAATTGGATTACAAGAGATCTCGATTCGTTTTGTCAAATTATGGATTCAAAGCTAGGATTACAACGGTTTAGAAAAGACGAAAAAAGGTAAACAAATATATGAATAAAGTATTGGATTTAAGAAGTGATACGGTAACCCGACCCACGAACGCCATGCGTGAGCATATGATGCGGGCCAAGGTTGGCGACGATGTTTTTTCCGATGATCCCAGCGTAAACGCCTTGGAGGCGTTTGCGGCGGACTATTTTGGAAAAGAATCCGCCTTGTTTTTGGTGAGCGGTACGCAGTCCAATCTGTGTGCATTATTGGCTCATTGCCAGCGGGGAGAAGAATACATCGTCGGCCAAAATGCTCATACCTACCGATATGAGGGCGGCGGTGCGGCAGTTCTAGGAAGCATCCAACCTCAACCTTTGGAGCACGCCGCAGATGGAACGATTCCCCTTGAAAAAATAGAAGGTGCGATTAAACCAAAGGACAGCCACTTCGCGAGAACGAAACTGATTTGCTTGGAAAATACAATCGGTGGGAAAGTTATTTCTCAGGAATATATTAACCAGGTTTACGAAATCGCACAGCGTCATCAACTTGGATTTCATTTGGATGGCGCGCGTTTAATGAACGCTTCGGTGTCACAAACTATCAGCGCAAAAGAAATCGCGGCGCCCTTTGATAGTGTCTCGATCTGTCTTTCCAAAGGCTTGGGTGCACCGGTAGGGTCGCTCTTGGTTGGGTCAAAACCCTTGATTAGTGATGCTCGCCGTTGGCGGAAAATGCTCGGGGGCGGGACAAGGCAGGCGGGGTTTCTTGCCGCGGCGGGTCATTATGCGCTTGAAAATTATGTGGATCGACTCAAGGATGATCATGAAAACGCAGCTTATCTAGCAGCCGAACTTGGTAAAGTCTTCAACGAAAAGGAAGGGGGAATAAGTGTTCTCGGTCAGCATACGAATATGGTGTTTTTAGGAATCGAGGAAGATCTTGGCGAAAAGCTGAAGCTGTTCTTAGAAGAGAAAAATATTCTTATTTATGTGCGTGGTGCGGGGTTAAGATTGGTTCTGCATTTGGATATCGAGAAACAAGATTTAGATTATATAGTCGACAATTTTACCACGTTTCTTCTTTAGTTCGGTCGCTGGTTAATTCTTTTCCCGAAATAATCTAGGCGTAAAAAAAACACGCTAAGACCGCGTTGAAGAAGGATTGGCGTTATCGCTTAATAGGATGCGCTAAGTCCGAACCGAAGGGAGGACCGATTGGCTGCTGCACCGTTGAAATTCCAAAATGGGAAATTGAAAGATTTGTTATCGCTTGTCTTGGGAGATTGTCCTGTTGAGATGCCAGCGCTTGCACCAAGAGAGAGGCCGTTCCAATCGCTTAGAATAGGATAGCTCAATGAGATTCCCGTTCCCGTTCCTTGTCCTACGCCACGTCCCGTATCGGCAATGAGGTTACCGTTTTCATCGCGTAAGTTTGGCGTGAACGCATCGTCATTCTCACGATCGTAGGACCAGTAGGTTGAAAGGCCGTATCGAATCGACATACGAAGTTTTTCGATGACGGGGAAGCTTGCGCTCAAGGAAAATCCAAGAGAGTACTCACTGTTCACGCCGCCTAAAACGACAGTTCCATTTTCTAGTTTTTCGTTGGTTCCAGCACGGAAGATGACGTTTTCAGCGCCCACATCTTCAGGGTCGATACTGGGGGTGATGTTGCTATGAAAATCTTTTGATCCGCTAAGTCCGAAGCGAAGATTAAGTTTTTTGAAGAAGGTTTTTGAGATGCCAACATTTGCGCTCGTACCAAGGACGAGGTTTGAAAGTTGGGTGGCCTCAGAGGTTGGAAATTGAAATCCAAGTCCCGCACTAATACGTGAGTCAATGGCCTCAATGGTGTAACCATTCCAGCCGACCGATGCGCCGACGTCTTGGAAACGAAATTCCTGAACACCGTTGATGCCACCACCTGCGGTGAGCCATTGAACGGCGCCGACGCTTATTCCGAAGTTAACGGGGTCGAGATTGTAACTTGCACCAGCGTTGAATCCCAAAGCCACACGATCTTTGAAATTACTTGGGTCACCAGGAACGTCTCCTAGATCAGTGTTGACTTCCGAATCTTCAGCTAAGCTGACGAAAGTACCCTGGCCAATTCTTAACGAGGTTCCACAAC
>JALSKP010000040.1 GCA_026988815.1 Myxococcales bacterium
GCCTTTGATCCGGTAAACTCGCTTATCAATTTCGTCTTTGATCGTAAGTCGGAGGTGGTACGAAAAGTCGCTGGCGATCGCACCGAGGTTCAACCCTTGGTCGCCAACGTCGACTCCATTTTTATAACCACGGCGATCGGAGAAGATTTTAACGCGGGTCGGATCGAGCGATATTTGGCGGCGGTGTGGTCCTCGCATGCCGAGCCTATTATTTTGGTCACCAAATCAGATCTCGAACACGACAAAGAGAAGATTATCGCTGAACTCAAGTCGGTCTCGCCGCATGTGCCGATCGTTTTTAGTTCGATGTACGATCCGCGCGAGACCTTGTTGAAGTGGGTACCCAAGGGAAAGACGGTGGCCTTGCTTGGATCGTCGGGTGTTGGGAAATCGACGATTGTGAATAGGATTGCCAACACCGATTTCAAAACGAATACGGTTCGCGAGAAAGATCAGAAAGGTCGTCATACGACCACCCAACGTATTTTGATTCCCATTCCCGATGGGGGTTTGATCGTGGATACGCCCGGTATTCGAGAGTTGTCTTTATGGGATGCCGACGTGGGAGTGAGGCGCTTATTTGAGGATGTTGTGAAGGCCAGCACCTCTTGTAAATTTAGAGATTGTAAACATGAAGGCGAGCCAGGATGTGGTATCGGGCAGGCTATCAAGGAGGGCGTTTTTACGCAGGAAAGGCTTGAGCGTTATAAAAAGCTTCAGCGTGAAAACGTGTTTTTTGACAATCGCGTTTCGGAATTAAAAAAGCAGAAAGCGCATAGTAAGAAGATATCTAAAGCCGTTCGAAATACTAAAAAACGTAAACCCAGACACGAATACGAGCACGAGGATTAAAAGATGTGTTGGGCTAGATTAGTAGGTAGGTTTATCAACCGCAGCCACATTTTCCACAACAAGAGGCGCCTTCGGGTCTGAATTTATTTTTCAGAAAATCTTCGGAAAATCGCTCTCGGGCGATTTCTGGTTCGACTTCCATTACTTTTTGAGCCCAGAAATGAAGGACATCTGCATCGTTTTTTTCGATGGAGACAACGATCAAATCGGCAGCCGCTTCTCTGGCGTGGGCTTGCCAGAGTGCGTTAATTGCCATGTCCCACAATGTTGGGTCGGCTTCTTTATCGGGGCCGATGGCGCTAAGAATGGGGGCAATATCACCGCTGGCTTTGGTCTGACCAATAGCTTGAAGGAGGGGTTTTTCTTTTCCCATAAAGAGGAAGATGACCAACGCTAAAGCGGCAATTGCGATCCAAAGAAAAGGGCTCATACATTTACTCCATTGATGAGACGGTCTCATAGTAGGAGGTCTTGGATTCCAAACAACCCTAAAATTTGGTTTGAAGGTTTGAATCGCGTTTATTGTGAAATTATTTTCTGCAACCGATGCGTTCGGTGGCGATGACAACATCATCGTAATAGATGGCTTGCTCTTCAGCGATTTCGTCCGCCTTATCGGAGAGTCGTTCGAATGTATTTTGTTGTTGGTAAAACTCTAACTCAAAACTGCGTTGTTTGATTTTTGGATCCGTTCTGAAGTTAAATCCATCGAAGGTCGAGTTTTGATTGTCTGTACCGAATTCTCCTTCGGTATAAAAGTTGTCTCTTAGCCATTCGCCTTTGGTGCGGCTTTTTATAAATTGGCCTAATAGTTTGTCATTGAGCCAAAGGGCTTGTTCGCCGTCAGATTCGCCGATGGTGTTTTCTTTGACCATGAACTCGTAACATTGCCATTCGGTTAAGACGATAGATTCTTGGTCGGCGGGTTTAAATCGGTTCCCAAAGTAGTAAGTATTTCCTTGGTCTCCCTCGCATCCGGGTGTGGCTGAACCGTCGTTACATCGACCTGATCGCATTTCGTGCCAGTAGGTATAAAAGAAAAGTTGGTTCTTGCCATTGATATCGACACGGGTATTGAAGCGCACGTCTCCTTTGGGTTGAAGGCCCGCGGTTCCGCCAGGGCAATTTTCGTCGTAGCCGCAGACGCGGGTCCAGTGGTGGGGACGAAGGGTTCCTTTTGCAAAACGTGCATAGTATCGATAGTAGATTTTTTTGGAGGGTGAATCGATGTTTTTAAGTAATCGAACGGACGCATCGCCACGAGATTTCAACGTCGCTTGAGTGAAGGCGGCCTTAAAAGAACCCGTTCCATTGTTGGCCTCTTCGCTTTTGGTTTCGTAGGTCGATGGTTGGCCGCTCCACGAGGTGTCGCTATCCCATCCTTGAAAACCTTTTTCGAAGTCGGAGTGAAAGAGAATTGCGGTTTCTTGTGTGGGAAATGAATCGCCCGGATAGCGTTCACTCAGTGTTCCTTCAGACGGGGGAACGTAAAGGTCAGTGTTTGAATCTTGAGTACGTCGAATGTCGGGACGCGTTTTTAGGTCGCGTTGGGTTCCTCCATCACGTGTTGAATCACGTTGTTGCGTTGAATCGCCCACGGCATCGGGATGTTCGTCGATCGGTGAGGAGCAGGCCGAAAGGAGGATGAAAAGCAGAGCGTGTCTTGGTAAAGTTAACATGGCCCTATACTAGGCGAAATATGAGGAAAAGTCTGGTGACAGATTTGGCATAGGCTGATTTGGGGGCAATATTCTCGTTTCGGTTCGCACAACTTTGAGGTATAAAAAATACATGGCCACAGAAAGCATGCTCAACTTTACAACCTCGCGGTATAAGAGCGAGAAGATCCTT
>JALSKP010000041.1 GCA_026988815.1 Myxococcales bacterium
GCCACCATTTGGTGGGTGGCCTCTTCACGGAATTTGGAAAATGCGATTGGAGCGACGGCGACCTTTGAAACTGTGGGTCCTTTGGAGTCGCCTACTTTTTTTATAAAGAACGAAAGCGGAAGCGATTGGACGAACGTTAGAATTGCGATTGATAAAGAGTACCTCTTTAAAAGGGATCTCATCAAAAAAGACGAGACGGTCGTATTAAGGCCTGAAGATTTTCGATATTTTTATTATATTCCTCGCGATTGGGGTCGTAGTTCGTGGGAATCTTTGGCTACGGAAAAGAAACCGGGAAAAGAAGGAGCGGAGACATTATCTCCTAAATTGATAGAAATTCGGGCCGACCAGGGGCGTCATAAGGCGTCGTTGTAATCGAGACGGACGTCCACAATTCGCCAAAGAAGGGAGGCATTTATCTGCACTATCCTTTTTGCCATCGCTTGTGTCCCTACTGTGATTTCACCGTTAAAATTCGTTCAAAGATTCCCGAGCAATCCTATACCGATCGTATTTGCCAAGAGATCGAAAAGGGGGCTGAGTCCTGGCAAGATATCGATTTTCAAAGTCTATACTTGGGGGGCGGAACACCGTCTTTGTGGAGCGCGAAAAGTTTAGCAAGGGTGTTTGAGACGGTTCAAAGCCGTCTCAAAACGGACTTTAGCGAGATAACGATTGAAGCCAATCCACAGGATATCCACGAAGATACCTTGAGGGGATGGAAAGCATTGGGGATTGATCGCGTGAGTCTGGGCGTGCAATCTTTTTCTGATTCCTACCTTCAACAGCTTGGGCGAAATCATGATGGTGATACGGCCAAGAGGGCGCTGGAACTGTTGAACGTTTTCGGTTTTCGGATTTCGGCGGACCTGATTTTTGCAGGACCGGGACAGAGTTTGGAGATGTTTTCAAAGGATCTCGATTTACTTTCGATGTTCGTGAATCACCTTAGCGTTTATGCGTTGAGCGTGGAAAAGAATACCCAGTTTTGGAAAAGGAAAAAAAACGGAAGTTTGATTCTCCCGGATGACGAGGCGGAGGAGGCGTTCCTAGATCTTCGCGATACCACTTTGATGAGGGCCGGTTTTGAGCGTTATGAGGTCTCAAGTTTTGCGAGAAATGTTGGCGACCGAGCCTTGCATAATAGCGGGTATTGGCTGGGCAAGGCCTATTGGGGTTTGGGTATAGGAGCCCATTCCTTTCACTGGGATGGGGCCGGGTTTTTCCGGCGGTCGAATACAAAAAGCCTAAAAAAATATGGTGAAGAGGATGGGTTCAGCACCGAAAGGGTAGGGGGGGATGAGCACTGGTTTGAACGTCTTTTTTTAATTGTACGCACACGTTTTTGGTTTTCCCTACCTGAGATTGCCGCAGAATTTCCCGATTCTTCTCGATTGAAAATTCAAGAAAGTGCTGACGTTCTGGACCGTTTTTGTGACACCTGGATCGAGAAAAAAGGCGAACATTATAGGCTCAAAGCATGTGGTTTAGATGTATCTGATAGCATCGGAAAAGCCTTGGTAGAAAAAATCCAATAAAAGGACTCATCGTTGTGGTCAAGGGGGGGAGGGACTGATATTCTCGGCGCTATTCTCGACCATTTTAAAACTCGATCGTAGGAACGATCAATGACGGATATCAAAGATCTAGAACGCGCTTGGGAAGACGACCCAAACAATCTAAAAACCTATTTTGCCTTAGAAGGCGAATATCAAAAATCAGGAAATTGGGAGGGGTTGATTCAACTTTTTTCTAACGGTCCTGAAACCATTAAAACGACAAAAGATTTCGGCACGCGGGTGATCGAGGTTCTCAATGACGTTTTAGAAGGCACGACAGCGAAAGCTGATCGCGCGAAGATATTGGTTGCGCTCGGAGACGCGAGTTTATCGCACTCATCGGACAGAGAGACGGCGATGCGTCATTATCAAACCGCTCACAAGGAGTTTCCACAGGATGTAACCTGTTTGGAACGGGCGCGAGATATGTATATGAAAACGGAGGACTATGATCGTGTTCTCTTGCTCTACCGTCTACAAGGGAAGGTTTTCTCGGAGCCCAACGAAGCGCGTTTTAAAACGCTGCTGGGATTGGCCCAGATTCACGGCGAGTTTAAATCAAACTTCAAAAAAGCGATTCCCTTTATCGAGGAAGGATTGGAGATTTCTCCCGACGATAGTTTTGCAAAGGAATTACTCTCCAATTATAAATCCGGAAAAACG
>JALSKP010000042.1 GCA_026988815.1 Myxococcales bacterium
AGGTCGCCTTTCTCCTAACATGCTAATCAGGTCGTTATAGAGCAGGGGGAGATACTTTGGTTTGATGAGTTGGAGCCCAAGGTTTTCATAGGCTGCAGTCGATTTTGAGAGAATGATAGCGACTATAACCTTCTTTGGATGAGGAAATGATTCAGAATTGGTCAATAATTAGAGAAGTTTCGTAATAGTTTGAGCGTTTGAAATGTTGGGCTAGTAATGGGGAAAATCCTTACCTTGTGCAGGTTTAACCTTATCCACTGAAACTGAAAAAGAGTCGGGTCGAAAAGGGATTACCGGAGGCGATTGTGCTTCTGGATCAAGGGGGACCAATGACCGCGCCACACCGATATATTGAAAATCAAATCGTTAAAATTTCCAGGAATACGCTTAATCGAATGCCTTTACTAGTGCCAGATGAGAAGGGGGTGCTCGCCGAAGAAATGCATTACATTATTGCCCGAGAGGCCATGCGTTGGCAGATCGTGATTTTGGCGATGTGCATCCATCCCTTTGGATATCGAGCGATTATTTTCGATCCGAAAATGCAGCGGTCCCATTTTCTCAAATCGATAAACCAGTGTTTTAGTTTGGCCGTGAAGCGGAGAGTCGATCACGAGGAGTCGTTATGGTCCAACCACAAACCAGGCAATGTACCGATTATGGACATCGAATCTCTAAGAGAAGAAATTTTGGAGGTGTGCTTGGACCCTATTCGTCGAGGTTTCGTAAGCTATCTGGTGGAGTGGGAACTTCCTCATATCGGCCCGTCCGAATGGGGGCATACCCTTAGATTTGAAGATCCACGTCAAGACCCTGATTCTCCCAAAAAACGATCTGCGGAGCATAACCCGGGAGTGCTTTTAAATGTAAACTTTGCTACTAAAATAATGGGATTGAAGGAATCTTTGATGGTCGAGATTTCCCAGTTTGAGGAGCGGGGAAAGGAGCGCCAGCATTCGATATTCAAAAAGAGTCAACGTTATAGCGTTTCCGCGTACCTCGCGATCGATAGGAATAAAAAACGTTACTTCGAAAAGAAAAAATACTATTCTAAGTGCTTAAAACGTATAGAAAAACTCAATGCAACGATGAAGGCGTTTTACTTAAAGTATAAAGAGGCGATGATTGATTTTGAGTGGGATAAATGGCCTGTTTTTCCGACCGGAACGCTGAAAGTTCGGGAATATTTTCGAGTACCTTGTGAAGTTGAAGCCGATGAAGTCTTTCTTTTTTTGGCCTAAATAATCGCGTGTTCGGGTCTTTTTACCGCTCCGCGTTGACGATATTGTCATTAAACGCGTAAGGTGGGAAAACGTGAAAACCTATTTTCAAATACTATTAACTCTCTTCATTTTTTTGATGGGATGCGAGCGAGAAGGATGGAGAAATCCTCGTGAACGCTTCGAATCTTTCCAAAAACACCTTATTAAAAGTGAGAACGTGAAGGCGATGGAATTTATCGATCCCGACGATCGAAAGATCTTCGAAGAAGATTTTAAAGCGATTCCGAAAGACTATGACCTGTCGCCAGATAAAGTACTTTTTGTGGGATCGATGAAATCACCAAGAATGATAAGGCGAATCGAGCTTTCAATGATCCCTAAGGAAGAACCTAAAATGGGGACCCCTCTTACATTGACCCTCCATTATTTGAATGAAGATACCCAAAACGCGTATTTGGTTTGGCGAGGAAAATGGTACGTGGATCTGTTTAGATAAAGGAAAATGATGTCCCAAGAGAATGAAAAACCCGAATCACCGACCAAACAAAAAGCAAGTCGTGGGTTTCAAGAAACTGCACCGGGTGTTTTTTCATACAAGAACGCGCCTTCGGAACAAGCGACCTCACTGTCAACTGGGGATCTTATCGGTGGGCGTTTTAAGGTTGAGCGTTATCTTGGGGCCTCGGGCGGTGGCGTTTCATATTTATCTCTGGATACCAAAACGTCAAAACCGGCCGTTATTAAAGTACTCACCATGCCTTACCCTGGCGAGGAAAAAGTGAAGGCGATGTCCGACTTTATTCGTAAAGCCAGTGGCGTAAGGCATCCTAATCTGACCCGCTTGCTTGGCATGGGGCTCACGGAGGGGAACGAGATTTTCGTGGCTTTGGAATTTATTAGGGGCGCGACGGTCGCCAATATTCTCCGAAAAAAACGAGAAGCTGGCGGCAAGGCCAATCTTTATGAAATGTTCACCATTTTGGCCCATGTGTGTGATTCTCTGAGTCTGATTCATGATGCAGGAATGACCCATGGCGTTCTTACGCCCTACAACGTCTACCTAGATACAGGTGGTAAAGTGCGAGTGGGAAACTTTGGATTTGGCAGCATGGCCGCCGAATATCAATTTTCGATTCAACGCGGTCCCTATATCGATAGTATTTACGTCGCGCCCGAGGTTCCCGAAGCCCCCGAGCTGATGTCCTCGGCCGCCGATATTTATAGTCTAGGTATGTTAGCAGCAGAAATGCTCAGTCCCGATGGATTACCCGACGATAGAGATGAGGCGAAAGCAGAAGCGATTATGATGCTGTCCAAATATCCAGCCGCATTATCAAAACTCATCGCCCAATCCCTCGGAGAAGACCTGGCCGCTCGACCCAAACATGCGAAATCTTTTCGGGATTCTCTCTATCGTGCAGTTGGCGAGGCGGGAACGGACGTCCATGCTCCGCCGCCCAAGGGGTCGCTCCCGATCGAACCTGCGGTCGAACAATCGGAAGTACATATTGAAGAAAACCTCTTCGATATTCCAGAGCTTTCAAGTCTGGGTATCGGGAAAAATGACGCTTCCGATGAGCGTTATTTGGTTCAGAAGAAGGGCCTTGATTATGGTCCTTTCGACAAAGCGCAGATCCTTGATCAGCTCTACAAGGACGAGATTAATGAGTACACCTTGGTGCTGGATAGAATTACGACCGAACGTATTGAACTCGCAAAGATTGACGTCTTTAAAAAAGAAGTAAAAGTCTACATTCCAAAAAGAGAGGCGAGGTTAAAAAAAGAGGCTGCTCAACGCGCTAAACTTGAGAGGCAGGTTAAGCAAGCCGGAAAGGGAACGCTCATCGTTGCCATTTTCGCTATGTTTTTGATCGGCGGCGCTCAGTTGTTTTATGTGCTTACTCGGCCCGAGCCGATGGCTCTACCAATGCAAAATGCATTTGCAGAAATGAACTATAATTTTCTTCCACCTCCAAAAGAATTTACCGCCGTAGCGGTGGACTCAGATGTTCTCAAAAACCTCTTTAATCCCAAGGCAAGCGATGCTGATATTGCTCGAGTTCTAAAAAAATCGAGGAAGAAGGGCCAAAAATTACGATCCAAGGGGAATCCTAAGAAAGGAAACCGGAAGGCCGAAGAGGATGATGAGAACCCAAATGTTGTTGAAGTCGATATGTCGGCCGGAAACGGTTCCGAACATATCCTCGATGATGTGGAAATAAACAATATTATTCTTTCTAAGTTCGGTGGATTACGATCTTGCGTCATGAAAGAGCTCAAAGTAAATCGCAAATTTACAGGCGCGACGATCAAATTCTTCATTCGACCTTCCGGTACGGTCGGCGGGGTAAAGGTGCGTGGAAAGTACAAAGGGTCAACCGTTGGGGGGTGTTTGAAATCTAAATTTCGCCGAATGAAGTTTCCCGAACATGGTGGCTTTAATAGAGGCGTAACCTATCCACTGCCAGGAGTAACATACTAATGAAACAAGACGTCGTCGAAAAATGGATTGCCGCTTTGGGCGGAACTACCAAAGAGGGTGAGTCGATCTTAAAGAACGAGTGCACCATTTTATTGCGCCTAGGTGAGGAAATCGTCTCCATCGTAAAAGTAACCAAAATTACTTTTTTTGAGGATTATTTGGAGCTAAAAAGTGAGACCGAACGTACTTTTGCACCACGTGCCGCAATCGAGGCGCTTAAGATTACAGATGAGGATGCCAGCGATGATGCACGCGCAGGATTCCATTGAACACTGATTTTTGGTCCCAAGATGAGATTCCGGAATGGGGTCTCTTTCTGTATAAAACGCATTTTCTTGAAGATGACGCCGCGACACGAACACTCGGAGAGGAGGTTGGCAATTCTGTTAAAGATGGAGAAATTGTCGGTTTGGTCGGGGAGTTGGGCGCCGGCAAAACAACCTTTATGCAGGGGTTTGTACGTGCCTTTTCCATTCCGAGCGAAGAGGTTGGAAGTCCGACTTACTCCCTCGTAAATGAATATCGTGGAAGTAAAACAGTTTACCATTTAGACTTGTACCGTTTGGAAAATTTGGAAGACCTTGAGAGCGTAGGGTACTGGGACTATTTTGATTTGGGAGGTGTGATTTGTGTTGAATGGATTAACAAGCTTCCCCGAAGTTGGCAAAAAAAAGGACACCTGATCGCAATCCTTCACAAAGAGAAGGGACGCGAATTACGTTGGTTTAGAACGGCATTATCATGAAAAAAGATACACTTTATAGAGCCGACGATTCGGCTCCGCTCGCAAAAATTCGTAATTTTGCCTTTGATGAACACGTGGTTCCCGTCTTCCAGGATATGATATCGCGATCCGTGCCGGGTTACGAAACAATGCTTCGAGCGATTGGCGTTTTTGGGATGAAATATGCGCAAGAATACACGCGTTTATACGATCTCGGATGTTCGCTTGGCGCCGTTTCTTTCGTCCTCGGGGAAGCCACAAAAGATCTACACTGTATCGTCCTTGGTATCGATAATTCCGAGGCGATGGTGAAGGCTGCTCGTGAACGTTTGGCCGAACAAGCTGTGGACAATATTTCGATTGTGCATGACGATATCGAAAATATAACGATCACAAATGCGAGCGTTATAGTAAGCAATTTTACATTACAATTTATTCAACGCGATAAACGAAAAGCGTTGATCGAAAAAATATTCGAAGG
>JALSKP010000043.1 GCA_026988815.1 Myxococcales bacterium
AAAGAGTGAAGGCTAGGCTCGGAAAAACCATGTTAGCTTTCATTTTTCTTCCTCCGGATTAGGATTGCTATGTGCCGGATTGGTGAGAAATTCTTTATCCGTTAAGCTCTTCAAAAACTCGATAAGATCCCCGCGCTCGCCGTCCGTCAAAGTAAACCCAGAAACGAAACCGCTTTTGAGAGGACTCTTGCGTCCATCGCCCGCAAATTCCCCTTCTTTAATGAATCGACCGCCGGCCTCATAGAAACGAATGACTTCTTCGAGCGTTTTGATACTTCCGTCATGCATAAAGGGGCCCGTGACCTCGACGTTGCGCAAAGTCGGTGCCCGAAATCTACCGCGGTCATCCGGATTTGCGCTCACCTCAAAGACGCCTTGGTTGTTGATGGGAAAGGATCCATCTCCGTTGATATTATAGAGACCGGTGTTATGAAAGGCGACGTTATCAAAGGCTGAACCTTCGTGAATAGTAGACCCTGTAAAATTGAAACCTCCGTGGCAATGATGGCATTCTAAGCGTTCCGAGTAAAATAATTCCATCCCTCTGAGTGCTGATGCGCTCATTTGAGAATCGTCATTTTGGTAAGTTAGTTTATCAAAAGGTGAGTTTCCGGAGATGAGGCTGCGAACGAAAGTGGAGATGGCTTTTACGGTGTTTTCCCAAGTGAAAGGATCTTCAGCGTCGAATGCGGCGGCGTAAAGAGCTTGGTATTTTTCGTCCGAACGAAATCTGTCCATCACCTTTTTTTCGTTTCCGGTGACGCCCAATTCCACAGGAGATTCTCCGAAGATGGGGATCAGGAGTTGTGCTTCGAGTGTTTTGAGGAGGGGATTGGCCCACGTAAGGGTGCTATTATAAGCGACGTTGGTGAGTTGTTGGGAGTTACGACTTAAGGGTTGTTTCGTCGATCCTTCAGGGGTTGCCAAGCCGTCGGCGAAGGCAAATTTTTGTTGATGGCAACTTGAACAGGATTGTTCGCCGTTCCCTGAGAGTCGTACATCATAAAAAAGATGACGTCCCAATTCGGCTCGTTCTTTTGAATAGGGGCTATTTTCCGGAATCGGAGGGGCCGGAAAACCGGGCGGTAAAACGAAGGCGTCTTCGTTCTCAATTGGTGTACCAGAACTTAGATTGTCTCTTTCTTCACCACAGGAAAGGACTCCAAGAAGAACGAAAATAAAAACATACCTCATAACGACCTCGCTTGAGTCAATGATGTGTGATGAGCGAAAACGTGGTTTGGCCAGCACAATCACCACTACACTCACCCGTAGAAAAATCCATGCCTAATGCACTAAATATTTTTTCGCAATCTGAGGATTCCATTGGAGAGCTTTGACAGCCCGGCGGTGTATCCATTGCATTGACGCTCAGGTCCGTTTCGGCGAGCATTTTCTTGAGATCTAAAGTCACGATATTATGTATTTGACTTGTGATATCAAATTCAAGCGTTGCAAGATTCGGATTTGAGCAAGCTTTCTCAGGTGGTGTGGTAGGTGTTGTAGATATGCAACCTGTTGAACCTAAATGAGTATTATATCGTGGGACAGCACTGCCTTCCACCTTCCAATCGATTTTCAAAAATTTATAGCCCCCTCGCCAAACCCAGTACATTCCGGGCGTGTCTAAAGGTGCCGCAGCGCTCGCGTTGTCAATATGATTGAGCTCGAAAGGAACCCCAAGGGAAAATCGAACCTTGTCGTAATTACCCGATGGAAGGGTTCCGTTGACAATCTTGTACATTTCAGGCGTTCCACTGTCAGAACATGCCCCCGTAGCGTCTTCAAAATCCAATAGGGCAAGGTTCTTATACTGCCATTTATTACTACTTAATTCCATTTCTAACCACTCCCCCGAAGTATTCCTGTATTCGATGGACGAAACAAAGAAGCGGGCATCGGCGAGTTTTGACTTGGTCGATTTAGTTCCCAGCGTGTAGTCGGAACTACAATCGAGAGCTTTCCCGTCCACTTGCATTGCAAATTCCAACTCAACTTCGTCGCCATGTCCGTTGGTGCCATGCCCATTGTTGCTACCATGTCCATTGTTGCTGCCATGTCCATTGTTGCTACCATGTCCATTGTTGCTACCGTGTCCATTGTTGCTACTGTGTCCATTATTTCCGTTTTCGTTATTCGAATCGCTTTCGCCACAGGAAAGACCGAATAGGAGAACTGTACAAAAGAGGATGTTGGAAGGGGGAAAAAGGGATTTCATTGGGAGACTCCGAGTAAAATAATGAATAGACGACTTGCCGATTCTAATCCTGAGTTATCAAAGCTTTGGGGTTCGTGGGAGGTGGCAAATTGTCTCCCCCCCTAAAAATAAATCAGTGCTATTGAGCTTGGCTCAACCATACCCAACGCGGTAGATTGGTGTAGGCCGTCCAGGTTGCTAAAGGCGCAAGGAGCACCCTGAGAAGGACTAAGGCCCAAGGCAGATTTTTTTTGATTGAGTCGTTCATCCATTTTTCCTTCCTATTACCAAGCAAGCTGAATGCACTTTTGAAAGTTGATTGTTGGTCGAGTCCTCAACTCGATTTTCCTGCCCTAGAAGTAAACGCGGCGGCTATTAATAGTAATCGACCTTGGAAATACAAAATCTACAAACTTACATTTATGACATCAAGTCGGCTTCTCCTGATGAGCTAATAATCAATGTTGTTGGCAAATTTTCGGTAATATTTTCATACTGCTTATGAAAGGCATCGGCGTTTTCGAGTTTTGGAGGTTGAAATCCCAATAAAACCAAATCCGCATCGCCGGATGCTTCTTCCAATAAGGATTTAAAACTACTGGAAAATTCCAAAATCTTAAAGTCGGCGTCCAAACGCGCAGCTTCCAGCAAAGCCTCGATTTCACGAGAAGCGTCTTTGACGCTTTCCTCTTTCGCCCTCACGCGTAGAATTCGAATACGCGCACTTTTCCAAGGCCAGTTTCGAGTAACCAAATATGCGAGGATAATCATCAGCGACCCATTGGCTTGACCTCGCCACCATACGTCGATGCGCTCTGGGCGGTCGGTCATCGAGGGGATGCCGCCATCAATAACGAGTACCTGGCTCATATGGAGATGACGGGCGAGCAACATATGTTTGGATATGGTTGCAACACCTTCGAGGGATGGCCAGCCCATCACGAGAAGATTGGGTTTAAGTGGACCGATGGAATGGCTTTGGAGGAGGACGGAAAATCCTTGGTCAAAGCTAGGCGCGATGACCACTTCAGGAAAAGCACCGAGATCATGCTCTTCGATAAAGGCTTTAAGTTGTTTTTCCTTTTGCTCTTTTTCGACAATTTTTTCGATCACATCCCCTGCAACAACTTCGGCGATGGCGACAATTCCGCGGTCGCTTTCGAACCATTTCGCAAAGGAAGAAAGGGTGAGTCTGGACTGGGGATTTCCAGAAAGAACCAAGGTTGTCGGCCTCCAGTTTTTGGGATGGGGAGGATGGGAGGCAAGTCGCCAAAGATTATCGCGTACTCTTTGATAATAAAATCCGCGTCTTGCGTCACCAAATGAGGTCTTTAGAACACGGCGGGAAATATAGACGAAGGTGGCGGCGATAATGAGAAAGGCGGCCACGGCAGCGACGGGATTGATGAGAAGCGCGGCTCCAAAACAGCCGAGCGCGCCAAGTAACGCGGTCGACCAATGAAACCATTTAAAACGTGGACGAAAGGAGGGATTTCGACTGAATTGTTCAATGAAGGCCGCCATGTTGGTCATGCCGTAGGTGAACAAAAAGAACATCGTGAGCACCGCGGCGACAGCTTCTAACATCGTTCCCTCTGAGGCGTTTCCTGCGAAAGCGAGCACAGCAACGGTGATGAGAAGGGTCAGCCAAAGGCCGCGTCGAGGTTCGTCGGAATCGCCATGGCCCTTTCCAAAAAATTTCAGTGCGGGGAAAATATCGTCTCGCGACAAGGCTTGTAGAATTCTGGGCGCACCCATTAAACTTCCAATCGCACTTGATAAGGTCGCGGCCGCAACCCCTGCGATGATGACGAATTTAAGGCCAAATAGAGAATGACCGAGCAAGGAGTCGTATGGATTTGCTATCAAATCTGCGCGAGGTGTGGAGCCTCCCAATAGTAAAATTTGGACAAGATAGACTACCGCACCCACACCAATGGCGTAGAGGGTTCCTTTGGGAATAGATTTTTCCGGCTCGGCAAGGTCGCCTGACATGTTAACGCCGGCCATGATACCGGTTACGGCAGGAAAGAAGACGGCGAAGATGACCCAAAAATCGATGTCTGGGTTGGAATAGGCAGGTGCACTATTAGCCGCAAAAATCACCGGATCAAAATTGATGATCATCCCGATGGTGAAGCTAAATATTGATAAGACGAGAACGGCTAGAATGAAGTACTGGGCCTTGATGACGACGCTGGCGCCGACGTAATTAATGACAAAGATCCCGACCGCGGTCACGAATCCAATGAGGAAAAAATAAGGTGCAAGGGAGGGCATCGAGGTCGTTAATGCCTTCACGAAACCAAGGAGGTAGAAGGGGACGGAGAGAGCTTGCGCAAAGAAAAGAGCTAGACCAATCGAGCCACCAAATTCTGCTCCCAGACTTCTGGAAATCAGAAAATAGGCTCCTCCACCTTCAATTTTTGTATTGGTTGAAACGGCCGAAATGGAAAGGCCGGTCAAAAAGGTGATACCTTTGGCTAAGAAAAGGATACCCACGGCCGTGTATATTCCGGCTTCCCCAACGACGGTTCCCGTGAGCATGAACATGATCACGCCCAATATCGTGAGGATGGAGGGGGTAAAAACGCCACCAAAGGTACCGAACTTATTTCCTCCGCTCTTGGGTTCGCTTGCGATACTTTATCCTTGAGTCCAAGTGCGAGATTCGTATACGAAGTCTAAAAGATAAGAGTAG
>JALSKP010000044.1 GCA_026988815.1 Myxococcales bacterium
AATCTTACTGCGTTGGCCACCGCTCGAAACCAAAAATGCGGCGAGGAATTTTCCAAGGCCGCGATTTATCTGTCCGACCAAGCCCATTCGTCGAATATAAAAGCGATACGAATTCTGGGGTTTAAAAAAGAACAGGTCCGAATCATCCCCACTGATTTTGATTTTAAGATTTCAATCAATAAACTCAAAAAATGCATCGCCATGGATATCATAAATGGGTTGACTCCATTTTGTATCATCGCCTCAGCGGGAACAACGAACACCGGCACCGTTGACCCTCTCAAAGAACTTGCCAAGATCAGCGAAAAATACAATATGTGGCTACATGTTGATGCAGCCTTTGGGGGCGGTGCAATTTTAGCGAAAAAAGGGAAGTCACTTCTGGAAGGCATTGAGTTGGCCGACTCGATAACCGTTGATCCTCATAAATGGTTCTTTCAACCCTACGAAATCGGCGGTCTTTTAGTTAAAGATCACACCACCTTGACGGACGCTTTTTCCGAAAATCCGGAATATTTGAGGGATGTGGAAGGGAACGCTTCTGAGATTAATTTCTGGGATCATGGCATTCAATTGACGCGGCGTTTTCGTGCTTTGAAATTCTACATGTCAGTCAAAACTTTTGGTTTGGACGCCTTTAGGGATGCGGTGCAATACAGCATCGAACTCACCGAAGAACTTGAAGAATGGTTGCGAAAAAGTCCGCTTTGGGAGGTAATTTCGCCAGCAACGTTGGCCGTGATTAATTTCCGATACAATCCAATGCACGAGAATTTTTCCGAAGCTGATATTGATAAACTAAACGAACACATTTCCAAGTCCGTTAGTGCCTCACAAAAGGCAGTTCTCGTGACGACTATTTTGAACGAGCACGTTGTTCTTAGAATGTGTTTGATCAATCCGAGGACGACAATGGAGGACCTCATGGAAACCTTGAGCGCGTGTGAAAACTACGTCCGCTCCTTCCTCGATTCTTTCTAGGTTGGTCTGCAAAAAAGAGAGCAGGGCACTTTTTGTTAAATATCCATACCATCTTAAATTCTCAATCAATCGCACCTACTATGGATAAAACGTCCTATCGCTGCGGTATCGATATCAGCGTGAATCATCCATTGTCGTAAGGTTTCAACACCCACTCGAATGTCGTGTAATTCACGCTTCGCACGCTAATGTCGGTCCAAAGTCAGAATATCGTTTTCGAATCCAAACTAGCGCTTTGCGCTTTAATTCCGGCGGTAACGTTCGATTCCTACCTTTCCACGTTTTTTAGATACGAGTCCTTCAGGTCCACGCTCACGATATTTTTGAACCAAACGTTGCACTTGCCTGACGCTTAACTCCAAACGTTCACCGGCTGATTTTTTGCCGCATTTCGCGCTTTGCAACACGACTAATAATTCCGACGCGACCGATTTCTTTACCACTCATATAAATGACTCCAACCATGGTTCCTCCATTCCAAAAAGACGACATATCTAATGGGGAGAAACACGACATCTCTAAATGGTACTACAGGTACTACAGCTGTAACGTCCGATAATATATATTATGTTAACTTGGTTTAATGGTTACACGAAGTACGCTTCGCGGAAACACACGTTGCGACGGCATGCGGGTCACTTTTTAGAAGTTGTTTCCAATATTTAATATACTCCGCATGTTTTAGAATTGCACCAACTCCAAACTGAGCCTCGTCAAACAGAGACATATCTGACATGACTATAGCAAGTGCAAATGGTAGAAGAAGCGTATGTTCAGAAACCTAGATCCCAAAATTGCCAAACGTTTGGAGCGTAGATTTGATGAAATGCAAATCGATCAAGAGGCCTTTATTCGTCGCTTTGATTTAAACAATGACGGCGTACTTGATGCCCAAGAAATTCAGGCTGCCCAACTCACTTTGGTGCACGAACTTCTCCGTGAGGATGCCTTAAGTGCAGCACTGGGTGAAGGGGAACTCCAACCGAATATGATGTTGAAGAATCGTTTTCACATCCTCTCCAAAATTGGAAGTGGAGCGCAAGGAATTGCCTACGCCGCCACAGACGAACACGATTCGAATGAGTTGGTTGTGATCAAACAATTGCGTTTATCCCATCTAGATGCCTGGGATGCCTACGACTCTTTTCGTCGCGAAGCGGAGATTCTCGCTCGCCTCTCTCATCCGCAATTGCCGCATTTTATAGACGCGTTTGAAGTTCATAAAAATGGTAAGTATTTTTACTTTTCTGTGCAAGGTCTAATGGCCGGTAAAAACCTGGCCGACCGCCTTGCTTGCGGTGAACTCTTTTCTGAAGATAATCTTATCTCCATCGCATCCCAATGCCTTGATATTTTGAGTTATCTCCACAACCACAAACCGTCGGTGCTTCATCGCGATATCAAACCTTCAAATCTTCTTATCGACGATGTGGGTCGCGTGTCGTTGGTCGATTTTGGCGCGGTCCAATACGCCAAAACATCAAAAACGATGGCTGTTGGAACGACCGGGTATATGGCCGCCGAACAACTTCTTGGCCAGGCGCTTCCCCAGAGCGATCTTTATGCTTTGGGCGCGACATTGATCCGTCTTGCGACGCGTATAGAACCCCACGAACTTGATCTTCGTCAGATGAGAATGGTTTGGCGCCCCTTTTCTTCACTATCCTCAGGGTTTTCAAACTGGATTGACAAACTTATCGACCCAGAGGTTGAAGACCGCTTTATTAACGCTCGTAGCGCAAAAGATTTTCTTGATAAACGACAAAGCGTTTTTGTAAGAACAGAGGAGCTCGTGGAGGACCGGTTATCACTCCATCTTATCGAAAAAATGGACGGAAAACCGGCGAACTCTAGGGTTCGAATCTGGGAATCCGTTGACCAGTTTGTGTGCACTTTCCCTCCCCGCCCTGGTTCTCATAGTTTTGGTATTTTTTCGGAGATCATGGGTTCCCTTTTTCAAAGAAAAAATTACAACAGCCTCTCCCGCTTAGGAGGCGGTTTTAACAGTGATGGTGACGCAAAAATACAGATCCGTTCTGCGACAAACCAACTTAATTATCGAAAATTTATACGAATTGAAAACGAAACCTTCGACGGTGATGATTTGGGGCTGATCGGCGTTTATGAGGTCAAATCAAAGAGCGGCAGTCACGAAGTGCGCGTTGCACTGATTGTCGGTCTAACGCAGGAGGAGCTTAAATGGGTGAGAAAATTGCTATCCCTTTTCCTTGCCTCTCATCATCATCGGATCATGCCCTACCAGCCAACCTAAGTACGGACATTTAAAAGCACAGGTGGTAGATAAGAGAATGTTTAGAAACCTAGCCCCCAAAATACTCACACGTTTGGAACGCAGACTTGATGAATTGCAAATCGATCAAGATGCCTTTATTCGTCGCTTTGATTTAGACAATGACGGCGTGATTGATGCCGAAGAATTAAAAGCTGCCCGTCTAGCGTTAACGCACGAACTTCTGCAAGAGGATGCTCTCAGTGCAACACTGAGTGAGGGGGAACTGGAAGCGGATATGATATTAAAGAATCGTTTTCACATCCTCGCCAAAATTGGAAGTGGAGCGCAGGGAACGGTCTACGTCGCCAGAGACGAACACGATTCGAATGAGTTGGTTGTGATCAAACAGTTGCGTTTATCCCATCTAGATGCCTGGGATGCCTACGACTCTTTTCGTCGCGAAGCTGATGTTTTAGCTCAGCTCTGCCATCCGCAATTACCTCGCTTTATCGATGCGTTCGACATCGACAAAAATGGCAAACATTTTTGCCTCTCGGTGCAAAGTCTCATGGCCGGGGAAAATCTTGCGGTCAGGCTTGCCAACGGTGATCTGTTTACAGAAGAGAATCTTATCTCGATCGCATCACAATGCCTTGGTATTTTGAGTTACCTTCACAATCACTCACCGGCCATTCTTCATCGCGATATCAAGCCTTCAAATCTTCTGATCGACGACCTTGGTCGCCTATCGCTAGTTGATTTTGGTGCTGTCCAATATGCCAAAGCGTCAAAAACGATGGCCATTGGAACGACAGGATATATGGCCCTCGAACAACTTTTTGGTCAAGCGCTTCCCCAAAGCGATCTCTATGCTTTGGGAGCGACTTTGATCCGCCTTGCCACGTGTATCGAGCCCTACGAACTTGACCTCCGTCAGATGAGGATGGTTTGGCGCCCCCATTCTTCTCTGTCTTCTGGATTTTCGAATTGGATAGATAAGCTTATTGATCCAGAGGTTGAAGAGCGCTTTATTAACGCCTCCAGCGCGAAAGATTTTCTTGATAAACGAGATAGTATTTTTGTGAAGACGCATGCGTCGGAAAAACGATCACTGAGCCTTATCGAAAAAATGGAAGGAAAACCTGCGCATTCTAAAGTTCGCATCTGGGAGTCTGTTGATCAATTCGTGTGTACCTTTCCACCCCTCGTGAACCCAAGTACCAACAGCTTCGGTACCTTCTCCGAGATCGTGAGTTCCCTTTTTAAAATAACAAATTACAAAAGTCTCTCCCGATTAGGGGGCGGTTTTAGCTGCGATGGGGAGGCAAAAACTCTGGTCCGGTCTGAAACAAGCCAGCTCAATCATCGAAAATTTATTCGGATCGAAAGTGAAAATTTTGATGATGATGATTTTGGATTGGTCGGTATTTATAAAAAAAATGAAAAGGGGGCCGATACCGAGGTAGGAGCTGCAATGATCGTTGGTCTTACAAAGGAGGAGTTAGAGTGGGTCAGGAAAGGGCTATTCAATTTCCTTTCTTCGCATCATCACCAAATTATGGCTCGACCTTGAAGGGCAAGCAAGCTCATGATTTGACTTAGCGCCCTCGCGTCGATATTCTTGCCCCAATTTGAATTGATTAAAAATGGATTATTAAATG
>JALSKP010000045.1 GCA_026988815.1 Myxococcales bacterium
TGTAGTTTTTGCACCACTCAATCGCCTCTTCCTCTGTTTTTACAAGTACGTCTCCACATCCTGAAACACTACAGTGCATACGCGCGCCACCCATTTCTTCTAAGGTTGTGATTTCGCCAATGACCATCTCGGCCATTCTTGGCGACCCCAAATACATGCTCGCGTTACCGTCAACCATGACGACAACATCACAAAAAGCGGGAATGTAGGCACCACCGGCTGCTGACGGACCAAAAAGAAGACAGACTTGGGGAATCAAACCCGACAAGCGGACCTGATTGTCAAAAATCTTGCCCGCACCTCGGCGGCCAGGGAACATTTCGAGTTGATCTGTAATGCGCGCCCCCGCCGAATCAATAAGGTAGATGAGGGGAATCAAAAGCTCTTCTGCCGTCTCTTGGATTCGAATTATTTTCTCCACTGTACGCCAACCCCACGAGCCAGCTTTGACCGTTGAGTCGTTAGCAATGATGGCCACCTGCTTTCCGTGAATACGTGCGATTCCGGTCACCACACCGTCAGCGGGTAATCCATCAGCCAGGGTATTTGCCCACATCCCATCTTCAATCTCTAACCCATCATCGGTTAATAATTCAATTCGTTTTCGACAAAATAACTTATTCGCCGCCGCCGCACGTTCATGGTATTTCTCGCTGCCGCCCCCTTTGATTTGGGTTCTTTTCTCAGATAGTAATACGTCAATCTGCTCAATAGCTTCTGTCATTGTTATTCCTTTGCTTGGGCTTTCCGAAAAGATGTCGCCCATCTTGCCCCTTTTTTGAAGTGAACGTCAACGTCTAAATCTTGGGTTCTTTAAAAGTAAACTTGTTTACGATATCGAAATCAAAACGAAAATCCCCTTCCCTATTTGTTGTCATTTTCTCCTAGGTCTATTAGAACTCTCCTATGAAAGTAAGCTTGCTCATATTCACCGCTTTGATTTTGATGGCCTGTCCCTCTTATGACGACCATTTCAGCGGAACCTATCGAGAAGATACGAGCTTAACGACCTTTTCTGGAGAGGCTAGGACCATCGAATTGTTTCGATTCGGCGATAATGTCCAGGCCTTGGTTCGATACTATAAAAGAGGAAGCGATCCCTTCGAGAGAGAAGCGCGCTGCGAGTGGACCAAAGCTGCCACGTTTTCAGAAGATGGCTTCAGCTTACCCCTGCTGAGTACCCGTAGCCGGATCAACATTAAAGCACAGTTCCTGAGTGAGGATCGCCTTTCCTTTTCCTTTGATGGCGCCGATGGTGCGTTTTCAAAACCTGCACCTTTTCAACGCTTCAGCGACACCCCAGATAAAAAGTGCACCACCATCGATGACACCCTTATCAGCGCCAACTTTGATTTTGCGGCAAACCGTTTTGAGCCCGGTGTTTTCGAATTGAACAACCCCGTTTTTGTGCTCATGTGGTTGGGCGTGGATGTGATTCAAAAAGACACCTTATTTACCTTCGCTAAAACGCAGAAAAAAGGACCTTGGGTGCGAATTGGAAAATCCCACACCACCCAAGATCAACAAGGGTTAAAAGGTGTGCTCCATTTTTTTCTACCGCCTCCCGATATTTCCGTACTCACAGCAAGCGGTGATACTCGCTTTTCAATTGGTCATCCCATCGTCGTCGAAGACGAAGAGGGCGATACAGGAAACTTCACCCTAGAAATTGGCGATGAAAAAGTGATTGCCTCGGCGATTAAAAACGGTACGCGACCGGGGATTAGTCCTGAAGGTAGCGATAATTTCGGTCGCGCGATCTTTTTTGTTGAGGGGGCTTTGGACGATCTTTCGGATGCCCTTCAACGTCAATTTCGAAATGTGAAAGAAGTTGACGTCAATCAACATTTTTATGTCGTTGAAATCTATTCTCGTGGTGAAGAAATCAAAGAAATTCGATTCGATCCCAATAACGATGTGGAGCTTAATATTCTGATCACCGAAGCCTATCTCAACCACTCAGAGCTGGTTCTTCCTCGACTCGTTCCACTGAGGTTATGATGGAGATCTGGATAAATCAAAAGGTCAAATGGGGCAAAGCTACTCCAACTGAACATCGAGGAAAAGGCGTTTTGTTGCAAAACAACCCGTCTGTCCTTATATCTTGGAGGCGTAGACCTCGGCACGGGTCTTGCGTCATAGAGAAACAGTTGTCGGTAAGAGGTGCACGATGAAAGACATTTTGATTCATAAAATTTTCATCCTCCTTCTCTGCCTAATCTCACCTGCTTTTTATTTTGCCTGTTCAGCTGAAGGTGATTTTCTCAACCCCGGCGAGAGTGACCCTTTTGATATCGGACGCCAACTTTTGCGCGATCATGATGTCACCGGCGCAAATGAGTTTTACACGGCAAAATACAAACTTAATCCGTCCTCGGGGGATGCCGCGGTCGGATTCGCATTTACCTCCTTCCTCCTTCTCCCCTACCATCCTTCGGTGACAGCATTAATCAAACACATCGGCGGATCGCGTCCCCTTAACGCCAATCGAGACATTATTTTTGAGCGAAACGGACTCATTAGCCTGCTTGCTCAGGGAACACCTTTTGAAGATCAAGGCGAATTTTCAGGAATAAGCTCGCTCTTACTCCCCGATCTTCCGTGGACCGATACACAAATTGACGATCCTGATTTTCTGGGTACCATTCCCACCGAACTCAATACCATTGCCGACGATTTAATTGCCGTTTCGGACGCCTTAGTACCGATCATCGACGCAATGGAAGGTGCCGTAAAAGACCGCCGTTTTTCCCGTTTCGAGATGCCCGGCGAGGTCTTCTTTAACGACAACCTTACCTTATCGATAAACCGCGCTGACTTGGCTTTTGCCTCTTCTCTGTTGCACGGCCTACGCGGTGCGATTCGCTTTATCGGCGCCTATGACCATCCTTATAAGGTCTCCGATTTCGGTGAAAAATGGAAGACCATTACGCCCCAAGATCCCGACTTCAAAAGCGGATATGAAGCCGACGATTACCTCATCGAATTTATCGATGCCAGAATTTTGAGAACCATTCGAAACGCAACCCACTTCGCTCTGGCAAGAAAGGAAGCCCGGTCCATGTTGGAGAACATGAGAAATGCCTTGGAGATCGCCAAAGAAGAGCCCCGTTTTGGAGCGCTCTCTTGGAACCAAGGACGCTCAGAAACCATCGTTAAGGCGACTACTTTTTTACATGCCCTAGAAAGTTCTCTCGATAACCCCACCCAACTCCCCTTCATCACGCCAACGGTAACGCTTGACCTTTCTCTTCTTTTTGAAGATGGGAAAACCTTAGACCGACAGACACCATGGCTTTCTCGCAGTGATCGGCCGGGGGACTATTTTTTAAATTATACCCTCAATCCAGAAGCGCTAGACCTCTTCCTCAACGGCGTCTTGAGTCCCTCTCTTTCTGAAATTGAAGACGGAGACTTTCAAGAAGCTGATAATTTTTCAGAATTATCTTCCGTTCTTTTCGGCAATATTAACGACGATTTCAACAACTCCTTTGGGAACTAATATATAGTAAACCCAGATATAAGTTTTCAAAAAGTCGGCACAATAATTGAACTTAAAATGGGAGGAGGATATATGCACTCTTTTTCCCATGACCTTTCTATTTTAACAAAAAAAATAACGACCATTGGCTCGTTTTCAAAAAGCGCGTTGGTTGGCATCGTCGCGACCTTGAGCGATCTGTTTCTCTTATTCGTCCTTGTCGATCTCTTTTCCCTTGAGCCCAAATGGGCCAACATCCCTACCCTTCTCTTGGGTGTGAGTATTCAATTTTTCGGCAATAAACACCTCGCTTTTCAATCTAAAAACACCTCTCCTTGGAAAGAAGGCCTGCTCTTTACGATTGTAGAGATTGGCGCACTCCTCCTCAATGCTGGACTTTTCCACTTGGGGGCCGTTCAGTATCAACTCCCCTACTTAGCCACCCGTTTAGCAGTCGGGCTCCTCGTCTACATGTTTTTTTCCTATCCTCTTTGGAAAGGTATTTTCGAGAAGGGTGAACCTTATCCAACTGGTTAAAAACGACCCCTATTTCCAAACAAAGGGCGCCCTTTTATCGGTTAAAATCTTGGTATGGGCTTTGCTAGGTTAGTAAGCAACTTTAGGAGTTTGCCATGCTAGGTATTCTGATTTTCGCTCTTTTACTTTCTCTTCTCTATACCGTCGCCAGTCTTATCGGATTGAAAAAAACGATCCAAGAAAAAACGCTTTTGCGATCGATTAATGAACCCGTGATATCGGTCCTCAAACCCCTTTGTGGCAGCGATGATAAACTCGAAGACAATCTGAAATCTTTTTTTGAACAAGATTATTCACATTATGAACTTGTCTTCGGGGTTCAAGATCCCAACGATTCTGCGATTCCTGTCGTTAAAGCATTGATGGATCGCTTTCCAAAAGTGGATGCCCTGATTCACATCCATTCCGGCGGAACCACTCTCAATCCAAAGGTCGCAAATCTCATCGGCATTTCTGGGGTTGCAGAGGGCGAGATCTTGGTCATCAGCGATTCAAATGTCTCCGTTCCCTCTCACTATTTGGCCTCCTCTCTCGCCCATCTGGAAGAAGAAGGTGTCGGTTTGGTCACCCACGTATTACGCGGAAAAGGAGAGAAAAGTTTAGGCTCCATGTTGAATAGTATTCAAATGAATGGATACACCGCGCCGAGTGTTGGGATTACGAATTTGAATAAACGCCCATTCGTTATCGGAAAATCCATTGTCTTCAGGAAGAAGAATTTCGAAAAACTTGGGGGCTTTAGCAATCTAGGAAATGTGCTAGCCGAGGATTATATTTTAGGGCGCACTTTCCTCGCCGCAGGCTATAAAATCGTGGTCGATAATTGCCTGGTTGACGATGTGACAACCCATATGAG
>JALSKP010000046.1 GCA_026988815.1 Myxococcales bacterium
TCAGGCAAGAAAAGACGCCCGTTTTTTACTTTTTGGTGGGCAATAAGTGGACGCTTTATATGCCGCCGTCGCGGTCGACATTCGGGTTTTTGACGAGCTGAGTTACCGCGTTCCTGAAGCCTTAAAAGATGACATTCGCGTCGGACAATTGGTCCACATTCCTTTTCGTAATCAACGCAAAACGGGCGTCATACGATCGCTGACCACACAAGCTCCCGATTTTGACCCCGACAAGATTCGCGATATTTTAGAAATTGTAGACCTTGAGCCTGTT
This sequence comes from Myxococcales bacterium, assembly GCA_026988815.1. GTDB lineage: Bacteria > Myxococcota_A > Bradymonadia > Bradymonadales > Bradymonadaceae > CALJNB01. The sequence continues at coordinate 275 of JALSKP010000046.1, forward strand.
GCAGGTAGTGCATTTATTTCCTTTCTTAACTTCATGGCCGATTATTATCTGGTCCCTTTTTCGGAAGTCTTAAGGGTCGCCATTCCGTCAAGTATTCGTACCGACGGCGCGAAGTTTTATACGCCCCTCAGAGAGATCACACCACCCGACGATTTAGTAGATACGTTTACGAGTATGCCCGACGAAGGGGAGTTCGTAGCTTCTCTTAGAGAAAGAAGCGGGCTCTTGTTTTCAAAACTTGCAGAACTAGAAAAGGCAAAATGCGTTTCGGTGAGCTATGTCGATACCTCCAAAGTAAAAGAAAAAAAGGAGCGTTTTTATGCCGCAACTCCCCAAGACGAAAACTCGCCGAAAGGGAAACTAGGAAAGAAGCAGATCGAAATCTTGGCTTATCTGAGGCGCAGAACCGAACCTGTATCAAGCCGAGAACTCAAGGGCGTCTTCGAAAATCCCTACTCTTCCCTAAAAGGTCTACTGTCCAAAGCTTTGATCAATTCTTGGGAAGAGTCCCGATATCGTAATCCTTTTCAAGAGCCTCCCGGTCCACCCAAAGAGGTAAATCTTTCAGGAGAACAAGCGACGGCCTTGGAAGCGATTTTACCAGCGATTGGAGCCGACCGTTATGCTCCCTTTTTATTACACGGCGTAACGGGATCTGGGAAAACAGAGGTTTATATTCGCGCCATGAAGAAAGTTTTGGAAGAGGGGAAAAGTGGATTAATCCTCTTACCAGAAATTTCCTTAACGCCTCAATTCGTCGCTGTCTTCCGTTCCGTTTTTAAGGATAATATCGCCGTCCTACACAGTGGACTTTCGCCAGCCCATCGATTTGATCAATGGCGAAAAATTCGCGCGGGGGAAGTTTCTATTGTCATCGGTGCGCGCTCGGCTCTTTTTGCGCCTCTAAAAAAGGTCGCAATGATCATCGTGGATGAAGAACACGATTCCTCCTTTAAGCAGGAAGAAGGTGTGCGATATAACGCCCGTGATATGGCCCTCGTTTTGGCGATGAAAGAAAAGGCGGTTATCATTCTTGGCAGCGCAACGCCATCGTTAGAATCCTTTCAGAACGCAAAGCTAAACAAGTTTACTTATTTGGAAATGAAAAAACGGGCCGCCAACCAGGCCCTTCCCGCTGTAGCACTTGTGGATCTGCGTGAATCCAAACGGGTCGCCGGTGCAGATTTTCTAAGCGAAGAACTCAATACGCGTCTGGATCGGTGTATTAAAGCCGGTCAGCAAAGCATTCTTTTCCTTAACCGGCGAGGGTTTTCGCCGTGCATACTCTGTGGCGTCTGTGGGCACCAATGGCGATGCGAGGCCTGCGATGTATCGCTCACCTATCATCGAAGTCAAGAATCGCTACGATGTCACCATTGCGACTTTATCATCCGACTCCCCGAGTGCTGCCCGGTTTGCGAGAATACACGCATTGGACCCAAGGGAATTGGTACCGAACAATTGGCCGACCTATTGTCGGTCAACGGAAAAAATTACTTCGTTGCTCGGCTCGATGCTGATACCGGAAAAGGTAAAAAGCTCAACGATATTCTCAATACCTTTCGTGCAGGAAAAACGAATATTCTCGTGGGAACACAGATGGTGACCAAAGGACACGATTTTCCTAACGTCACCTTGGTGGGCGTCATCGCCGCAGATTCTGGATTGAACTTTCCTGATTTTCGTGGCGCCGAGCGTACCTTTCAACTACTCTCCCAAGTCGCCGGACGTGCTGGTCGGGGAAGCTTGGAAGGTCACGTGATCGTACAAACCTATGACCCCAGCCACTTCGCTTTGCAGTGCGCCGCAACGCACGATTACCACGGCTTCGCCGAACAAGAATTGGAGAGGCGACAACGCTTTCAGCTCCCGCCTTTCTCCTCACTGATCGCGGCCAAATTTGAGGCCACGCGCGGCGAGTCGGTGATGCGTGCCGCACATCGGTGGGCCAATATTGCCAAAGGATTTGTACGTCGTGAAAAAATGAAAGATGTCATCGTCAAAGGGCCAGCTACGGCGCCTTTTGAGCGCCTAAGAAACAAATTTCGATGGCAGGTATTATTGCAAGGCAGCCGCTCCTCGGTCCGGAAAGTAGCCATAATAACCCAGGCTACCTATGAAGAACAACGCGGCGTCAAAGTCGTCATTGATGTCGATCCCATTAATATGCTCTAGCAACAACATGGGAGGAAACTTACCCATGCGTTGTTTTCAAAAAGGCGGGAATCCTTTAGAGTCCCGATCTCGAAAGGAAAAAAATGAAAAAGAATTTTAGTTTTAATGTGCCCAATAAGAAGCGCGACCGACAGATTGAGGCAACGATTCACCAAATCAGAAAATACATGGCAAGAGAAAGAAGAAAATCGCTTCCCGAAAAAGCCGACTTCTGGGCCTTCGACTGTAAAATTGGAGAAAACGAAGACAGTGTTTCTGTTATTCACGAAAAAGAAATTTCTCAAAAAATATTCGAACTTGCTTCTCGAGATATAGACTCTTTCTATATCGAAATCTTAGTCAAAGCACAGACACGAAAAAAGAAGAAGAAAGTGGTGAATAATTCTGACGAAGAAGAGTAAAGGAAGCT
>JALSKP010000047.1 GCA_026988815.1 Myxococcales bacterium
AAAAGATTTTAAAAGCATTGAAAAGAGAACCAAGATTTACTGGTTTGAATTCGCACCCATTCATGGTCCAAATTTTTGAAACACACATTAATCAAGAAGAAAATTTAGTCCCGAAAAATCAGTCCTCTCAAAAAAAATTACCGAGAAAGACAGTCTTCAAATCGCTAACTTTCCAACCATTTCTGTAGTTCATTTAGGGCTTGAGGTATTGCCAACGTAAAGGCCTTTTTCTGTTTGTTGGCGACGGATCCTTTCGCCGGTCAGCACAACGCAAAGAGATCGGGTATGCCTAAGGCTGCCATGGCCTCACTTACCAAATATTCGCGAATCGATTTAGTGCTCAATTTACGGTGGGGGATTTTGGTTTTAAATCTTGTGAGAAACAACCGGCAGAAGCGCTCGCCTTTTTCTTCATTTGCGAGTTCTCCCTCGCCGATCTTTATTCGAAGTTAGAACTCTCCTATGGTGGCGATGATGCTGTCTATAATTCCGTGATTCTGAATTTGATGCTCTTCCCAAAATTCACAAATGTCTGTGTTCCGCCGAAATCGAGAAGGATTTTAAGGGCAGCAAAAACGCGGTCCAGGATTTTAAAAGCGAGCTTCTTTACATCGAAGATTTGGTCAACCGTGTTCCTACCTCGGGGGGGAAGTCACGCTATTTCTTTGGCGGAAAAACAAACTCAGATCGTTCAAAATTTAACGGCGAGTTACTTCAACGCTAAAGATTTCTCAGAGGAAAAAACAAAGCTTTGTTGTCCATGCTAGCGGGTTGGGAAGTGGACGCAGAGGTGATCAATACGGAGTTTCGTAGCGGCTATATCGACGGGGAGAACGCGATAAAAACATTGGAGGCTGTGTTGGAATCGCCGTAGACGAAGTGAATTTTTCAGAAAAGACGATTAATGAAGAAAATATCACAATTCGCGTGATGCTTTCAGAACTGAGGTCGATTTCGGCCCGATAGGGTTCGATTTGAATGACCACGATATCTTGGAAAGCTTGACCAATTCTGAGACTTAGGTCTGCCTTCTCCCCATAAAGGCAAGAAAAGCGGCAACATGCTTTCTAAAAAAAATGTTGAAATTCGATGACTTGTGAGACGCAAAATGTTATCGAGACGCTGATTTTCAAATAACACCTAAGGAGTGGTGCACAGATGACCGAAGAAAATGATAAAGCAGTCGCCCCAGTCGTAAGAAAAAAGAGAGCGAAGATCGCCGATACGATTATCCCTCCCGCAGAAGAGTCTCCAAAAAAAGAACCCGTTTCAATACGAAATGTTACGACCAGCGTTGCGACCTCGGAGGGCTTTAAAAGCTCGCCGAAAGTGGAGACAAAACCTCAGCCAAAGAAGGTTGAGCCGGCATTTACGCCGACGACGATCGAGCAAGCTTCTTTCGAAGATTTCGAAGCGTTGATGATGTCTCACGAAAATGCGATGCCCCAAGCCGAATCTTTTTCTGTCGGCGACAAGGTCCAAGCCAGAGTTGAGAAAATCGGCGGAAAATTTATTTATTTAGCCGTTGGGATGCGAGAGGCGATTGCCGAGCTTGAGGAGTATACCGATAAAGCCGGGGAACTTACACTTTCTCTTGGAGAGACGAAGAGTTTTTTCATCACCTCTATCCGAGATCAAACGCTGTATTTGGGCGAACGTCTTAACACCAAAGAAGCGGCCTTGGACGCTGTGATTGTTTCTTTTGAATCTGGTATTCCTATCGAAGGACGTATTACCGGACTCAACAAAGGTGGATTTGAAATCGACATTCGAGGCGTGCGTGCCTTCTGCCCGATTTCTCAAATCCAATTATCTTTTTGCGAAGACCCTAATATTCACTTAGGTGCCAGTTATATTTTCCGCGTGATTGAATTCGGAGAAGGTGGACAGAAAATCGTCCTCAGTCGAGCAGCCCTACTGAGAGAGCAGGCTCAGGAAAGAACAGCCGAGCTTATGGACACCTTAGAAGAGGGTTCTATTCTC
>JALSKP010000048.1 GCA_026988815.1 Myxococcales bacterium
CGCCGAAAATGATCACACTAATTGAAAAGGTTTCGAGTTTGCTCAAACTGCTTAAGAATTTCTATTGTGAAGGCCACTTTTACGTTAATTTCCCCTCAGCGAGGAAGGCTGATCGTTAGTTAGTCCCCTATTTTCTCACGGAAAAAACGAAGGGCACATTAATTGTCATACCCTTACTCGTCTTTTTGAATCGTATGCGTTCCATCACTCGAACGACGCACGATTGCACGCCCTCCGATTCAATGGTTGCATCAAAAACCATCGCTGATTCAACTTTCCCATCCGAATTTACCTTCAATTGCATGGAGATGCTTCCCTCGGGGGTTCTCGAAATCATCCTTTCATAGCAATAACGGACCGCGAGGCTCTTTGTCTTGAGCACCTTTTTTACATCCGAAGCCCTACCATTTTCTACTTTAATGCGACCCATGACCATCTTCGCTTTCATCCGGGCTCTTCGCACAGGACGGATATGTTGCTCCGGTCCTTTTTTATTAGAAACGCAAACAACAACAGGTTTTTTTGTCGCAAAAAGAGATGTAACTCCGCAATAAAAAGCCCCTTTTACAAATCCCTCACTGAGGAACATAGAGCTGCGGACAAGACCGATTTTCTCTCCGTTTGCATCGTAAACTTGTATACCTTTTGAAATCCTTCGTCCATTTATCCCGCGAAGGCCGAGTCCACCTCCGCCCTTTAGAACACCTTCTTTAGGTCGAACTAAAACACCTTTTACGCGGCGGCAGGGATCTGCAATTTCATAAAAGTCCCCAACCTTACGTGTGTGGAAGGACTTGCGTTTTAAGTAGTGGTTTCCATTAAAGCGTAACCCCTTTTTAGAACTCATCACATCTCTTTCTTCCGAAATTGGAACCTTAGGCAGAAAACTCTCTGTAAAACGCCTACCCGTCATTTTTTTAGGAACCCTGAGCGCTAAGATTTCGGAGCGATATATTACCATTCCCGAACGGACAACCAGCCCAGGAGCAAGTTCGACCTCGCTTCCATCTTTGAAGGTGAAAATCTGTTTTTGGGTCGTCACCTTCTCAAGCGCCTTCTTCTGAACCCAAACATCTAAGTCAAAACCTCTGTTTGCAGTTGAATATTGGCAACTGCGATGAGCGCCGCTGAGTTCAATGCGAACGCGTTTTCCTTTTTCTTCCAGGAATTTAGCGCTGACAAAACGTTTTTTTTCACCTTGGAAAAAAACACTTTTAGACGAGGCGCTTGAATAGAATTTAGTATTCTCTTTTACGACCACAAATTCTTCGGCCCACAACGGGGAGACGCTCAAGAGCATCGCGCCAAATAGAATTAGTTTTATAATCAATTTCATCATCATCCTTATTTTTACCATAATCAAACCTAGGGAAGTCGTCCCAAAAATCAACGTTTGGTGGTGTTTTATCGAGGAATCGAAGGATGATATCGCAAAAAACATTAGTGAGAGCTAACAATGTAGCCACGCAAATCATTCGACAAAACACTTCCTTTCGGTTAGCGTTCTTCGAACTCGACCTAGGATCATTATGAACGAAAATGAAACATTTGAAGAAATCGAAGACGACCGCATAGACGATGACGAAGGCAAGGGCATGCCTCTTTGGTCCATCTCTCTTATTTTGGTTGTGGTCCTAGCACTGGGTTATATCATTTTCGATGCGACAAAATCTGAGACCTACTTTTATACGGTTGATGAGGCGCTCGCTGTGGGAAGTGAATTACCAGGAAGCCAGGTCCGTATTAAAGGTGTTGTCGAGCAGGGATCTATTGTCGGAAACGCGGGTGAGCTAAAGCGCGAATTTCGTATTGCCGAAAAAGGACTCTCCTTAGATGTGGTTTACGAAGGTGCGATGCCAGACACCTTCGCCGAAGATATGGAAGTTGTCGTTACCGGAACCGTCAATAAAGATATGATTCTTGTTGCCGACGAAGTGCTTGTAAAATGTCCAAGCCGCTACGAGGGAAATCCTCCGACCGCAAAAGAAGAATCTCCCCTCGCGTCCCGCGAATAAATTCCATGTAAATTAGGGTGAGATACAACGCCTCCGGTCAATTCGTGTCTGATTAAAGACGATCGGAAACGCCATCGAAAACGGATTGGTTTGTCGGAAGGTCCCACTTTGGTTACCACAGATCGCTTATAAATAAGAGTAATCCGGGTGTACCCAAGGGCAGGCTTCGCACACCACAGATTCCCCCTACAGATCAAATTCAATCTCCGACTGTCTTTAATCAGACACCGTCAATTCTACTGCCTTGCCCAAACCCGACCTCTTCAGTAACATTGGGCTCCTTCAACATAGAGCTCTGAATGACGAAAAAAACATCCACCGAAGTTGCGTTTACGCCCTACGAAATTTCATTTTGTCTTCACGATACCGCCAGAACTCGGATGTGGAAGGAGGCGATCGAGCAACACGTTAAACCTGGCGATGTCGTCATCGACGCCGGATCAGGAACCGGTATTCTTGGACTATTCGCAGCCCTTGCGGGCGCCAAAAAAGTCTACTGCATCGAGCTCCATCCGCGCTTCGTGAAGCTCATCAACCATTTGGCTGAACGAAATAATATGCAGCATGTTATTGAGGTCGTCCACGGCGATGCGACGAAAGTTGAACTTCCCGAACAGGCCGACCTCCTCATTTGCGAGCTCCTTTGTACCGGTCAATTTTTCGAACCCGAAGTCCAAGTCGTGAACCATTTACGGCAATTTTTAAAACCCCACGCCTCAATTATTCCCAAACGGGTTCAGTCTTTTATCCGCCTTCTCGACGCACAAGAAATGCTCTACGGCGTACGTATCGATTGCGACTCGCGCTCGGTGGTTTTTGACGACGATGAACCCCTTTCCACAAAGGTCATGTACGACGAAATCATCATGTCCAAAGATCATCCCCTCACAGTCAAAACGAGCGTCGAGGTCAAAGCCAGACACACACGCATTGCCGACGCTGTCCTCATCGAAGGACGCGCCGAACTCGCTGAAGGTTTATGGACCCATCCAACACGCTTTCTCTACAATCCCGAAGTTATCTTTCTTCAAGAAGAAATCCAGCTCACCAAAGGCGAGGACTATCGCATCGATATTGAATACAATTATGGGAGCGATACTTTGGATGCCTCCTTCAAAATCGGAAAAAGCGCATGACCTTTCGGGCCTCCCCTCATTCTCTGGTCGATAAGAAATTCCAACCCCTTCTCGAAAAAATACGTCACTTCCAAGATAAGGCCATCGATTGGATAGCCCTCCCAAGAGGCGAAGAAAAAGAGCGCTCAAAGGCCGACATGTTGCAACAATATGAATCGCTCATCGCCGACGCTCCGCTCGCTGATCGGGATAAAATCGACGAACGAGAAAGCGATCTTGCCTTCGCATCTGGCGTGATGCGAGCACTACACCTTGAACGCACAATCGTCGACGATATAGGAATTGTCGATACTTTTGGTTCTGACACGCTTCATCATTTTTGTACCGATTACCGTGACGAGAAAGGCGACGATGATCGTGTACACAAGGCACTTTTGCAATCCCTGAATCTCAGCGCAGCAGAACTTGGTAAACTCGAAGACGAGTTTGAGCAAAGTGAACTCCTTCCGCTGGACAAACGAAAACGCGTTATCAATGCCATCGATAACCTCTTCGATCTCAATGATAAAGTCTCTCTAGGAAAACTATTCACGGCCTTCTATCCTGGCTTTGATCTTAACACCACAGAAATCAAAGTCATCCGCACCGCAACTTCTATTTTCTTCTGCATTCCCTTCGAAAAGGTTGCACATCTTACTATTCGAGAAGGGAAACAAAGTAGCGATTCCATGAGCCGTCTCTGGGGAAATTTTCTCAGCAGGAAACAAGGATTTATGGCGCACTTTCCCGTCTTTGGCTTTTTTAAAGGGGAGCATGTTGACGGCCCTATACTAAAAAATATCGCCGAGCATTCTGGTCTGGATTCTGAAACCTGTGAAGATATCCTCACCACGATGGTTTCAATTCTTCCCACAAGCGATGTAGATCAATATATCATTCATGATATTTGGGGCCATCAATGGCAAGCCCATCTCTTTACCTTTGAAGACACTTACAAAAGTACGGCGGGTTTTAAGAACGCGCCCGATATAAGAAAGACGCAAGACGGAGTCAGTATCGAAACGCTCATCTCCGACAAACTCGCTCAAAGCGCAGAAACGACGTGGGAAAAAAGATGCGAGGACTTTCTGGCAATGGAATATGAAGAACGTCTCATCCACAGTATCAGTGCCCTCTTCGCCGAAGTATTGGCCGACGCGATGGAGTATAAGTTTCTATTCCTTCGCGAAGACTTGCGCGAAAAGATGCCTTCTTCTTCGTTCTTGTTCGACCTACCAGCCAAACTCGACCTCACCCTTCACGATTTACCCGTTTACTTTCGCCTCGCCTTTCGTGGCATCGCCTCTCTTGAAAAAGAAAAGGTTAAAGACCAATTGGTCACCGCGTATGTAAAACTTCACCCTGAGGCCGACAAAAACAAGGTTTCAGATTCAGTAAATATAATTACTATTATCGCACAAGATCTTGTCGCATCTGAAGCCCCTTTCGAGTTTCAAAACAGCGGGGACGAACAGGTTATCATGAATGCCCACGCCCAATTGGCTTTTCAATTTTTCGAGCTTGTCCAAGCTTATAATTCGGTTTTCCTTTCAGAAGATATTCATGCAATTCAAAGCGAGGTTTTCTGTCGCCATTTCGATTTGCTCGTATTCTCGACCGCCGCATTTTATGAGCGAGATCGAAACACGCACTTTTGGGAGATAGACTCCTTCGTTCGAGATGCCTTTCCCCCACGTTATAAAAAATTCCAAG
>JALSKP010000049.1 GCA_026988815.1 Myxococcales bacterium
ACATCGGCGTGAATCCGACGGATTATCTCAAGGAAACTGCTCGCCGGGCGATTGCGAATCCTGGACGGGTCTTTTTACCTCACGAAATGCTAGTTTGATCGTCAAAGGGGGCACGGCGAGGATTTACCTTCGAAATAATTTCAGATCAGATTTGATCATGGAGGTCGGTGATCTCTTGGGTTGTTAATTGTTTTCCTTCGTTTAATTTCATGTTCACTCTCCATTTTTTGCATCGGTCATTGAGATATCGATTTCGATTTCAGCGAATCATCATCGAAAGAGAAATATCTGAGCAAAGTAAATTTGTCTACCAAATTGTCGACGCGTTCGTCTAAAATCTTAGGGACGGTTTTCAATCGATAGTTTCAACAAAAATATCATCCACCCAGAGCGTCAAATGATTGGATGCCGAATTGGATGTTATTCCAAATTCGACACTACTAAACATGCCTTTTGTGCCCTGTTGAAAATACAATAGATCTTGGGGAAGGGTTCTCTTGTTTTTCGCGTTAATGAGGAGAACACCATTTTGGTAGAGCCTCAGATCTGCATCGTGAGCGGTGGAGAGTTCTATTTCCCAAACGATTTCCACCCATTCGTCGCGTGGGAAATCAACCTCTGACTTTTCGTTTTGTAAGAGGTCTTTTTCGTCAAACTTATACTCGACCCGGAGTTGATTATTGACCAAAGCCAAGCGTAAACCAGGCCCCGCGCCGATCGATGTACGCTCTTCAAGATCGAGTAGAAAAAGCCAATCCAAGGGCGCCTCACCTTGGATATAATACCAAGCGCTGAGCTTTATGGTTTCTCCTGCCCAGAAAGCCATTTCTTGTTTTACGATGCTGCTTTTTGAGGAATCACCGTCTGTTGTTCTAGCTGCGAAAAATTTGAGAGATTGAGGTGGGGAATGAAAAAAAGTATCGTCCAGCGAGACGCTGTTTTCGTCTCGGGTGCGTTGCACATGGGACCAGCGGTCGGGCTCTAAGGTATCCGAAAAAGAAGAATAATTGTCAAAATTGTCTTCAAAAGAATTTGGGCCGTCAAAATAAGTTGACGTATTGCACCCTAGAAAAAGGAAGAAAAAGAAAGCGAAATATTTCATTTTTCTAGGCCACAAAAAGTATAACCGATACTAGCCCCTGCCCAATGCTGCCACTGGAAGTCGACCAAATATGAAATTAAGGGCGTGTAACTGAGGCGATAAAAGAAAGACTGGTCTTCGGCTTGATAGCGGTATCCCAAGACGCCTGTCGTCAATGCGAAAGGATTCCCTTTGGTCGTTATCGTCAGTCCTTGGCCGATTCCTACCTCTAGTTTATGGGATTTAGGACCGACCAGTGCGTTGATTAAAAGGGGAAAGATAATCGCCGTTCCGTTATTTCTATCAATCGGAGCAATACTTATCCCTGCTCGCCAGGTGAGTTCCATCACCCCTTTTCTGAAAAAATGATGTTCGAAATTAAGGGAACCTAAGCCGGCGCTTCCTGCTAGCTCAAGGAATATAGATTTTCTAGAAGCGGATTCAGAATGGAGAGAGAGGTCGCCTTTGGGCAGATTTTCTGTTGTACCGATATTTGTTTGCGCACCTAATCCGAGTACCAAAATCCATGTATTCATTTATACCTCATCAACTGGTGGATAAATTACGTGTGTATAGGGCCAAAAGTTGACCGGTTTTTAAATTGTTTTCATACTAACAGAATATCCCATCCACGCGAAAAGTGTACAGACGGATTTGTCGGTGTATGTGTTTATTGGTGTGATCCGTTTCTGAGGTATTTTCTTTCTTTGTAGGGTCGCACCTTTATCCCGGCAGCGGGGCTCCAATTCACTTTCCATTCCTCAGTAAATGATCACACTCTGTAGAGTTTGTGATGATGGGAATGCCTGTACAGATGATTCTTGTGACCCCATGTTAGGATGTGAGTTTACTAATGATGACACCAACGCACCCGATGATGGAGTGGATTGCACCGATGATTTATGTGCCGCGGGTTTTGAAAGCCATACACCTTCAGACTTAAATTGCGACGATGGATTATTTTGTAAGGGATTCCTCTTGTGACCTTAGCAAACGGCGCTTCATGTAATGACGGCATTTATTGTACGACCGGAGATACTTGTGATGTAGCTTGCATTTGTTCAGGAAGTTTGACCCCCCGGTTGTGGTGATCCAGGAATCAATTCCTGTTCATCAACCACACCCTACAACCATACTGTCAATATTTCTACGACTCAGATATCCGTCAATATCACCATCGCCGGTCAAGCGTTGGCTCCGACGACGGATCCGACTCGGACAACGGTGTATTGGCGATTTCTAACCCGCGCGCCTGGAATTCTTCTTTGGAGAATAGGACCTCATAATCCCCTTCATCACACCTTCCGGAGTCACAAATATCATCAAAATAACGCTCGGCATTGAAGGTGAGAACGCGGATGTCGTATTTGGTTTGGCCTTCGTAGACACGCACCAGATCGGGGCCACTATCGGGTTGTAAATCTTCAAGGGAGGCATCGTTCTGCCAACGATCCCTTTGGAGATCGACAGGTTCCTCGGTAGAGGGAGCGGAGCAGGACAGGACGAAAAGCACGAACGCGAAAGGTCGTTTCGACAGATGTTCACCGTTCTAGACGAGTCATTGAGAGAGCGACCCTAACGCTAGACGAAACTGAAATCAATGCATTGTCGGATTAAAACGTGGCCCCAAAATGGAGACCCGGCCATAGAAATAAATCACGGCTTGGGTCGAGTTCGATGACGGCCGCGTCGGGGAAAAATAGGAGGGCCCGAGGAATTCCAGAAATCAAACCATTGACTGTAAAGCCCGTGAAGACCGAGAGCCGTTCAGAAAAGCGGTATCCCGCCGACATTTTAATCTGCATATTTAAACTAAGTTTTTCGAGCGAATCTCCAATAAACAGAAGTTCGTAAGCGAAGAGATCGATCGAGAATAAAAACCCTTCTCCGCCATGCCATCCTAATCCTCCTCCTAATTGCAATGCTCCCTCTTGATTAAAAAAATAGGAAAACAAGATACTATATTTTAAGTAGCGAGAACCGTGTTCGAGCCCGACCGTGAGATCGTTTTCACTGTCATACCAAAGCGTGGGGTGAATAGAGCGCCCCCAATTCAAATTAAACACGCCGAGTGAAAGGTCGCTTATTTCGGCAATATTGATCAGTCCTATTTGATACTTCGTCAGTCCTCCAACATTGACAATTCCAAGTTGGAGACCGTTCAAATCGGAGGCGATGTTGCCAATACCGAGTTGCATACCATCGGATTGCCCGCCGGCAATATTAACCAACGCGAGCTGCATGCCCTGCAACGGACCTTCAACCATGTTCAGCACTCCGGCCATCTGGACGCCCTTTACAAATTCGGTTTTATGGTTCCAAATGAGCCCCATTTCTAAACCCCTGAGTCCAATGTGGGACCCTCCAAAAAGGTTCAGCGCGAAGGTGGGAACAGGACGATTTCTTGGAGCATCCTGGATATGGTATTCCAGACCCGGAACGACCGAAAGGCTCAGAACGACGGGGTCGTTAAAAGAGAAAGGTTCCTTTCGGACCATCTTGGGAGGAGGCACTTGAATGACGTCGGCCTTTTTTTTAGTCTTTGGTCCATCTTTCGCGTTATTTACGACCTGCGTTTTTTCTTTCGGATGATCTTTGGGCTGAACTTCTTCTGTTTTTTTTCTCTCTGGCTCCGCTTTTTTTTCTTCATTATTCTCTTTTTCTACCAGCGTCTTCACCGTTTTTTTTTCTTCCACAAAGGTCGAAATCCAAGCGATTTGACTCGCCGCAGACTCGATGTCTTTGGCGCTCGCTTGGGGGCCGAGTGCTATCGGCGGAGGATCGGATGCGGGTCCATGAATCAGGACTTCGCAACGCGTATCGTCTTTGGGTTTCCAAATCACGCTCCAATCTGCTTTGGCATTTCCATCCATTCCTCGAATGATAAAAGCGTGGGGGATTCGGGTTTTAATTGCCTCAGAAAGACGCGCGTCGTCGACCAAACTTGCGCATGAAGAATCCACGCTCAGAAAGAAAAGAATGTCCTTCTCTTGTTCGGCCTGCAAAGGTGAGTGAAGAAAAAAGAGAAGGCAACCGCTAAGAAAAGCAGCGGCCTTTAAGCCCGTTATTTTTCGCATACTCTGGGCTCGTGTAGTTTAAAGCGTTTTGCGATGCGACACATTTCCGCTCGTGCCGAGGGGGTGGCTGCATCGAGGGGGCGTTGCTTGGTAAAGGCGCGAAGATGACGAAAAGCCCGACGAGGTTGTTTGAGTTTTTTGATATAGATACGCGAAAGATCGAGTCTTATTGTAATGTTTTCTGGATCTTGGGCCGATAACTCGGCGACCATGCGTTCAAGGATTTGAGCTGCGTTTTTGTAGTCACCTTTACCAATTGCAAGGCTTGCTTCTTCACGTAAGCGTCGTTTGGGAATGCTTAGGACGCGACTTTTTGAACGCACTTTTCGCGTATTCTGTGCCTCACTTAGAAGGCGGTTATGGCGTTGCACGTCGACAAGGAGTTCTGAGTCTTTGAGCAAGTTTGGGTTGGTATTCCTGACGCCTTTCCCGGGGACATATTCCTGTCCACGTTCAAGAACGATGCTTGTTCCCTCGGCTGTATCGACGCGAATTTTACCGGCCACCACACCAACGATTTGTGTCTCTTTGGTGGCGTAGAAAATTGTTCCCAGTACATGAATTGTGAAGGTGTCGGTAAAAAGTCGAAGCGAAGAATTGGCGTCCTTGGGAAGGTATTCCACGAGAACGGTGCCTTCTTTGAGTTCGAAGTTTTGTTTTTTTTGTCCCTCGACC
>JALSKP010000050.1 GCA_026988815.1 Myxococcales bacterium
ATGGGCGAGACCTTGTCGTAGGTTGGGAAGATCGTAGGTTGGGGTTGATGGAGCGCAGCGAGGAAACCCAACAATCCCAGGTTGGGAAGATCCCAGGTTGGGAAGATCCCAGGTTGGGGAGATCCCTGGTTGATGGAGATCGTAGGTTGGGGTTGATGGAGCGAAGCGAGGAAACCCAACACGCCTGTAAAATAGGGATTAAAAATCGGGCGCTGCGCTCTTCTTGACCCGATTTTTAATAAAGGAAAAATGCACCGGACATTTTTGCTGAAGTATCTGTAGGATCACCTCCGATTCCGCGCGCTCCGCTCCAATTCCACGCACCAACGCCCAAACTCTTTCCATCACCAGCAAGGGCGACTCGAAATCCGAAAGTATGTTCTTCAGTATTGGGTGCTTTCAGATAAGATATTTGGCGCCATTGGGTTCCCCTACGTTCAAAGACGTATACAGCGCCCGCAAAAGAAAAGCTTTCATCTTCTTGATTCCCGTTGATGCCCGTGGCCTTACTTTTTTCACCGACACTAGAGACTGCAATAATATTGCCAGCTGTATTGATACTTAGCGCTTGCCCAAAAAGATCACCAAGATCTGAATTACTGGATTTAATGTAGGCATCTTGAGTCCAGCTTTCTTGCGTACGTCTGAAAATATAGGCGGCCCCAGAATTCTCACTACGGTTGTCGTTGGCGTCTTTATTAATACCTTCTCCCGCTCCATCTTCATAACTGGCACCAACAAGAAGATGGCTTCCGTCCCACTAAGGGCAAGGGTCTCCCCAAAATGGTCGCTTTCATCAAAGATGTTCGGAAGAATTTTCGCTTTTTGTATCCATTCTTCTCCGTTTCGTTTGAAAATAAAAACCGCTCTTCCATAATTTGTTGCGAGAAGATTTCCATCCCCGCTCATAGCAAGTGCAACTCCCATTGATGCCACAGGCGTGGTTTCATTTGTTTTTAAATAGGCCTCTTGTGTCCACGTATTTCCCGCTCGTCGAAAAACATAAAGCGCACCGTTATCCGCAACAGAGTTATCGTTTTCTCCCTCATTGATGGTCGTGCTATTGCTTGCTTCATTAGGCGCGCTGACGGCTAAGGTTTGTCCGTCTGCGCTTAATACAACCTGGTGTCCAAACGTATCGAGTGTTTGGCTATTGCTCGCTTTAATATAGGCAATCTGTGACCACTTATCGTTGGTGTTCACAAAAACATACACCGCGCCTGCTGATGGCGCAGAATCATCGTCTTGGCTATTTCCGTTCACACCGATACCTGCGCTTGATTCGCTTCGTGCACCTACGGCAATCGTTTTTCCATCCGCGCTAATACTTACAGATCCTCCAAATTCATCTTTGAGCCCAGTATTACTTGCTTTCAGGTATGCTTTTTGTTTCCACTGCCCATTGATCTTTTGAAAAACATAGGCCGCGCCAGCATTGTTTAGTGAGTTATCAACAGAATCGCCGTCGATCCCGGTCGCATTACTCTTCTCCCATTTTGCTCCGACGACAATGACACTTCCGTCATCGTTCATACTGATCGAGGCACCAAAAAAATCCCTTTTTTCGGCGTTATGCGCTTTAAAATATCCAATCCCCTCGTTAATCATGTCTTCGATTTTCATCGGGTTGGAGTCCGAACATCCTCCGCCATTACAACTCTGTATTTTGTAAATAGAACGTCTATTTTGATAAAGTGAGATACTATATTTTTTCTTTCCTACTTCCTTTGATAAAGTAAAAATTTCTGCGAAATCTCCAGATGCATTTTTGTCCTCCAGGATTTTATATTCCTCCACACCATTCACCGATGACCATTCGAATTCAAGGGTTTTGATATCGACTATTTGGACAGTAGCAATGACGGCGGCAGGGGCGTCTATTAGGGGTGAGCTATCATTTCCTTCACTGAGATCTCGATCGGGTTTAATGTCGGGACTGCGATCTTGCTCTTCCTCAATCACGTCTTTTTTATCGCCGTCATAAAGGGGGCCTCGCTCCGTATTGGTCAGACAAGATGCTGATAGAAAGGATAGCAAGAATAACGGGAGGGAAATATAGGGAATTTTTTTCATTCACACGCACCATTAAATCCGCAGGTCTGGTTAGACGGACACTGATTGATATCATCGCAAACAACTCTACAGACATGATTATTACCGCTGTTTATGCACTTGAGGCCGTGCGTACACTGGGGGAATTGTAGAGCACATTGAGAACCTGAACGCAGCACGGCAGCACATGTTGTTAAGGATTCATTGACTGTACAATAGGAACGACCGGGTGCACCGCTTAAACTAGAACGCGATACGGTTGCCGGATAGGGCCGAGAACAGCCGTTCTTTTTCCGCTTCAAACAATAATTTCCTTCTGTCCTTCCCTGATAAAAGGTTGGAATACATGCTTGGTCGGTCTGACATTCTCCATCAGAAACACAGGGTTCACAAATACTTTTCGTTCCAGGGTCAAACGTTGAACATTCGTGAATCCTAAAATCACATACTTTTCCATTACAGTCGCTGTCGGCATTGCACGCAACGCACAAACCTTCAAAACAGGCGGGAGTATCAACCAAATGACTACAATCACCATTGTTCCCACACAAACCACATTGGTTGTCGCTCGTACACTGAGCCATTGCCGGGTCTGTACAATCCTGATTATCCAAACATGCCACACAGGTATTGTTCGTCGGTGTGGTGTTGTCAATTAAACACTTCTCGGATCCGCAATCTGCATCTTTTGTGCAAGCGAGGCACAAAAGGAGATTGGCATCGCAGACCTCGTTATTCGCACAATCCTCATCTGCTGCGCACGCACCACACACACCTTCACTGCAAAATGTTTTTCCCTCGATGTGCGTGCAATCTTGATTGTTCTCACACGCGATACATGTCTTTTCTGCACCACATTTGGATGCGTTGATAGCCTGGCAGGCCTCGTTGCTTTGACAATCGATGCACTGATTGGAATCCAGATCGCATGTGCTTCCAACACAATCATCATCATTAAAACAACACCCTAAATCTTCATCCGTCTCGCCGTCACAATCGTTGTCTTTTTTGTCACATACTTCATCGACTGGGGTACAGGTCGATGAGCTTGAGCCGATCGTCATTGCATCCCTAAGATCAGAATTATTAGGCGATGTATCGCTATCATCGCCGATGTCTTTTGACACATCAATACGATTATTTCCTAAATCCGGTGTTGATGTTTTTCCCCGCGTACGGTCGTTTAGACATGATACCAACACCATTGAAAGGATAAAAAAGAAGAATTTATTCATTGTCGGCTCCTAACGATTAACGCAAAGAAAAAAATCACATGGTACGTTATCTGGACATTCGGTGTCTCCGTTCGCGGCATCACAAATATTTCCGCACTTACGGCCACCGCTAAGATTTAGACATCTCCCACCGTCTCCGCAGTCGTTGGAATCACTACAGACGTTACCGTATCGTTTATGGGCCTCACATGAGGCCTTTTCTTCATTCACGCTACAATACTCTTGCGCCGGTGCACCACTCACACTTTCTCTATTCACCACAAAACCGTAGGGGCGAGGACAGAGGCCGGCAGGTTTCTTTTGAAAACAGAATTGACCCGAGACGACGCCTTTATAACGCGTAAGCAAGCACGCCGAACCCGGTGCGCAAGCGCTATCGCCCACGCAATCCCCACAGACATCTACAGATCCAACATCTTGATTTGAACAAATTCCTTGTGATAAATCGCACACTTTTCCCTCACAAACACTATCGTCATTACATTCGACACATTTGCCTTCCAAACATGCTTCTGTGCCCGGAAACTGCGTGCAATCCGTATTGTCTACACAGGCGCTACATATGTTTTGGTCGTTACATTTAGATGCATTTTTATCCAAGCAATCCGTATTTGCCGTACAATCAACACAATTATTTTGCGTCGGATCTTCCACATCGACGTGACATTTTTGAATTCCACAATCAGCGTCACTCAAACAAAGCGCGCAAACGTACTTGTTCAAATCACATTTTGTATCGTTTTCACATTGGGCATCCGCAGCACAACTTTCGCAGACGCCGTTCACGCATTCGTTCCTTGCACCTACATGGGAGCAGTCCTCGTTTCTCTCGCACGAAACGCATGATTTCCCTTCGTCACATTTTGATGCCAAAGGATCTGAACAAAAAGAATTAGCCAAGCATTCTACACATGTATTTGTACTGATGTCGCATACCTTATCCGTACACTCGGCATCCGAAAAACAACATGCATCCCCCAAGTCTTCGTCGATTTCTCCATCACAATCATTATCTTTTTGGTCGCAAACTTCGGCGCTAGGCACACAATGAGGCGACGTGGATTGAGGGGTTGTCCCTCCATTGTTCGCTGTGGTATCGCCCGTCGAATCGCCTCCCTTATTGTTGACCTCTGTTTGGGTGTCCGAAAAACAACCAGCCGCAAGCAAACATATTAATATTAAACTTCTCTTCATGATTTTCCCTCCTAAAGAATGGGGTAAATTTGGCTTGTGAAAGGCCATCAAAATTTGACTTTTTATTATCAATATTAATCATGCCAATCAAGAATTATTTATAAAAACTATTGGATTTTATGAGGCTGTAGGTTGGATTGATGGACCTTGTAGTGGTGCATCCGTAGAGGAAGGGTAAAAGAAGGACCATCATTATCGCTTGCCTTTGTTTTCGCATACTTTCCTTTTTGCCTTTTACTGGCAATAGCCATCTGTACAGGTTTGGCCGCTAGCACACTGGCTAGCTGCGCCGCAGTTGTAGGTGCATGTCCAGCCGCCTGATAAATCTTCACATCGCCCTTC
>JALSKP010000051.1 GCA_026988815.1 Myxococcales bacterium
GCATTGGTAGACTTAATTTTATCGAGCGTTTTCGGAGAAAATCCGCAACCGGTTTCCTTCACAATAACGGGAATGGAGAGGTTATCGACCAATCGAGCGATGGCATCCAGGCAGCCTCGGAAATCGCGATCACCTTTGGGCTGGATGAGTTCTTGTGCAGGATTGAGATGAATGCAAAGTGCATTTGCATCGATTCGCCCCACCATTTTTTCGATATCTTGGGTTGAACTTTGGGCGGCCTGAACTGCGCCGATGTTTCCGATGAGGAAGACCGTGGGAGCGACCTCACGTATATCGTAGGTGTAGGCCAAGTCGGGATCATTTAACATTGCACGTTGACTGCCCAAGCCAAAGGCAAAGCCGAAGTCTTGGGCGACCTTGGCGAGTGATTTATTGATGGGAAGCGCGCGTTCAGACCCACCGGTCATTCCCGAAATTAAAATCGGAGCTCGGAGTGTGGTGCCCAACACTTTGGTTTCTAGAGAAATGTCATCCGTCGAAAGTTCAGGAAGGGCATCGTGAAAGAAATGGACTTCTTCCAATAAGGTCGTTTTTTTTCGGGCTTCAATTTCTTCTTCCAAACATATTCGAATATGATCGGACTTTCTTTCTGAAATATCGATAAGGGTCTCCTGTTCCAGGTAAGCGAAGAAAACAAAAAAAAGCGGAAATGTTAAGGACGAATTGCCTATTCTGTACCGTGAAGGCCTAAGTGGCTCGCTGCTTTGCTAAGTCGTTTTAGGCCCACCAAACTAACCGACTATTTACGCTTATTTTGCCCTATGCTAACCTGCCCCCCACAGTGAAAACAGGAAGAGCCAATGCCGAACCACGGTGATGCGTATTCGACTTTGATAAAGAATCTACCAGGTTCAGAAGAAACCATTCTAAACGTTGCTAAGGATCTTTTAAGAGAGCGAAAATTTACTGAAGGCGGAAATTTTTTAAACCGAGTGATTGGGGTACATTCCTCAGTAGCGCTGGTTATTCTCCGCGCTCAATTTTGGAGATCTTCGGGTCAGAACCAAGACGCCATCGCCAGTTTGGTGGGGTTGTTGAGGCAGAACGATACAAACATCGATACGTTAATCTGCCTCGTGGAATGTTTGATCGAAGCTGGCGAATATACGCGTGCACGTAAAATGCTGGTCAGGACAAAGAGTCTCGGTGGTGCTCGCGACGAAAGAGCGGAATTATTAGGCGCAAAGCTTGATGCCTTAGAAGGCAAAACCGGTAAAATTAGTGGCGACATTATCGAAAAAAGAAGAACGGCGATGGGAATGCCCAACTCGCCTTTTTCGGTCTCCGGCATGCACGGTGATAGTGGTGCAGAAATCGAGCTTTCCGACGCCGAAGATCCCACGATCGAATCAGGAACCTTTGCCGATTTAGCGGCCTACCTTTCTCACACAGAAAAAGATGAAACCATCAATCAGAAACTAAAAATCGGGACCTTGGGCGATCAACGTTTTGATTCCGTTCTCGATGCGATGGGGGTTTCGGTCCCAACCCAACCTTTTGAGAGAGCACCAATCTCTCGCCCCAACGATCCCACCAGTGGATTGAACATAGATATTCAAGGCTCGGCTTATGCACCAACCGCGAGTGGCTTGTTTACCAGTGCTCCAAAATTTCAACCCGATGCCGATACCAAATCATCGACAACAACGCCCGAGCGCGCTGCAACGCCTGAGGATAAAACTGAATTTATTGTTCTTCGTGATTCTCTACACCGTAATGTGGCATCCGATAAAACGGAGTTCTTGGTATTAGAGGACCAAAAAAATCCCCACGTCGACACCAACGCCTCCGATAAAACAGAATTCCTTATTTTGAAAGAGGATGTCCAGAATCCAAACGCATATCGGGGAGACGATATGCCAACTGGCCACATGTTGCGAAACGATATTGATGACGATGAACCAACCGCTCATTTGGTGTTAAATGATGAGCAAATGAACCAAATCAATCATCAACAGCCGGTCAGTCCTGGGTTATCCTTTCGGCCTAATGCGCCAATAGAGGAAGGCCCTCTTTCTTTCGGAATTCCTCCTAAACCCAGCGTTCCAGAGAGTTATCCGAGCCCCGATCCGGCTTTCAACGCTGCTCCGCTCGCGCCGGTGCCGATCCAAAACGAGGACTATCTTCCAAAATTACAATCGGCAGAAATAGGCCGTCCTATAGGCCGCGCAGTTGATATCGGGATGCAAAGCGATAGTATCCCATTTGCGCAGGGACTTTCCTCCGGCGAAATGCCCTCCTACGCGCCTTCTCCTTCTTTTTCTGAAGCCAACCCTCCTTATCCCGAACCGAGGACGCCCAAAGCGGCCTCTCCTTTCGGAAAAACCTCGCCGCCGCCCAAACCGAGACCGCTCAAATCCAAAACTCGTGCAGGGAAAATACCAATTATTCTTGGTGTTATGGTCCTCGTTTTTGGCGTGGCGATGTTAGCCCTTTTAGGGATTGCAAGTTACCAAAGAATGACTTTTCTCCGGGATAATTTTAGCGCTGTCAGAAAGGCGATGGCACCCGACGATTACAATGGGTACTTGCTTGCCAAAAAGACGTTAGCCAAGGGTATCGCCCATCATAGTTTTCTCGGTTCGGGTCTCGATTCGGCAATTCAAGCCCTCATGCCGATTTCAAGTTTGGACTCCAAACGCATTGAAACAGAACATCTGAGTCTTCTGGCGTTTACCGACGCCCTGCTTGAAGCGCGCTTTGAATCCTTAGGCTCACAAAACGCCAAAGAATCGTTAAAGGACGCCCGGTCGGCCGCCAAAAACCATCCAGGTGTTGTCGCTGCGCGCGCGTTGCACGCGTTCACTGAGGGACGCCCTTACGAGGCCTTAGATCTGCTTGAAAGTTCCAAAGATGCCTTTCCAAATGCGATGCTTTTCAACGAACTGCGGGTGCAAATCGCTTTTTCGCTCGGGCAATTTAACAAAGCCCATCAAGCAGGTGCGCCGTTAAGAACGAAGAAAAAAACGTCAATTCGAGAGCAGTATTACGCGGCGTTATCCTTAACCGCTCTTCACGATCGAAGCGCAATGCACCTCTATAGTGAGATTTTGGATAAAAACCCAAATCATCTGGACGCCCTCATCGATCGCAGTCTACTTCTCCGAGATGGAGCCTCAGAAGTGAAGCGTGCCGAAACCGAACTTCTAAATTTGCCACGCGAGGCGTCCCAGTACCAAGCTGCCCGTGCAACAATTGCGTTCGGGCACCTCCTTTTGGCCAAACAGGATCTCAATGCGGCGGAAGAAAAATTTCGAAGGGCGACTCAGAAAATGCCGACCAGAACCGAGCTATATAAACCTTTACTGGACTTCTACTTTGATCAAGGTCGTTATAGCGACGCGCAAAAGGTCATTGAAAAGGTAGGCAAAGACGGACAGCTTTCAACCCAACTCTCGCTCATCAAGGCAGAGATTCTCGTCCTCACAAGTCAGTATCAAAATGCCATCGCCGAACTTGAAAAAACGCCTCTGAAAAACGCTGAAAAAAATTGGATACGAGGCTTTGCCTACTTTCATCAGGGACTCTACGAGAAGGCCTTGTCCGAACTCGCTAAAGCCAAAGAAAAAGATCCAAGCCTGGTCCGCGCGGCGGCATTTAGAGAAATCTCCCGTAGTTTCCTCAAAAGCGAGGCCACTGAAGACGTCCTTCATCGGCTTGGCAGTTTAAAAAACGAGTTCCCAAATGATCCTTTTGTGAACTACGCGCTCGCCAAAGTCAGAATTCGAGACGCTATGCAAAGTTCAAGTAAATCGAAACGAAAAAGCCAATTTTTGGCGGCTCGAAAAGAATTGAAAAAAAGTATCAAAAGTAAACGATACCCACTCTTCTATTACGAGCTCTGTAAACTCAATCGCCTTGAATTGAATTACAAGAGCGCTTTAGAAAACTGTGCCGCTGGACGAAAAATTGCACCCGACTATCTTCCAGGACAGCTCAATTTTGCGAGACTTCGCGTTGACCAGGGTGCCTACAAAGACGCGCAAGATATCGTAGGGAAACTCAAAATGAAGCACCCCGATAATGTCGAACTTGGTTTGCTCGCTGTTCGAATCGATATCGGTGAACATAAAAGTGCATCCGCTCGAAAAGAACTCAACAAGTGGATTGGACGTTCTGGCGCAGATCCTTTTGAGTTATACCTCCTCGACGGACGGCTCAGGTTTAGCAAAGAAGCTTATACACGTGCTGTCGGATTTTTCGAAAAAGCCTATAAGCTAAAGCCAGGTAACGCGGAAAATGCCACGTTTTATGCAAATACACTGGTTCGTCTGGGCAATCCTAAAAAAGCCATCGCAATTCTAAAAGATGCTAAACATCACCCGGTTTGGAGAGGTTTGGCGCTCATCGTTGAAGGCGAATCCTATCGGAAATCTGGAAAAGCGACCAAAGCCATCAAGTCCTTGGATTCAGCCCGTGCTTTCTTTAAGAAAAACCGTCCCCCAGCGGAAACCTATTCGGTCCTCTTCACAGAGCGAGCTTTGGCAAAACAAAAACAATGGGGTTGGGCCGATCCTCGCGTGAGAAAAGAGTTTGAACTCGTGCGACGTCGTGGAGATATCGATCATCCTTATTTCAATCTCAACTATGCTCGTTTTCATATGGCTCAAAAACGCCCAGACGAAAATGAAATTCGAAAAGCTCTCCAGCGGGTTATTAAGGTTATCCCTGGTAATTGTTATGCCATCACGAACCTGATCCAGATCTATAGGAAACGACGTCCAACGAAAATCACGCGGAAGAAGTTAAAGCAATATCGCAACGCGAATCAGAAACATTGCCAAAAGTAAACTTAC
>JALSKP010000052.1 GCA_026988815.1 Myxococcales bacterium
GATTAGACATAATCACCTTACTAAATACATTTCGCAAAAAGTCTATCATTCATCGTTCATCAAATCAACGAAGCGTATTGCGGAACCCCCTTAAATATGTATGATGCGGCCCAGGTGACTTGAAAAAAAGGAACGACCTTGGAATTTAGAAAAATCTCGGCAATTCTTGTATTGGCTGTATTCACACAAACTGCCTGTTATAATACCTACTTCATCTCGAAGAACGAACTTCAGAAACTCGAATCAAGCGCGGAGCCTCAGGCAACCGTTCTTGTGTACGGTGATTGTCCAGCCGGTACCCAAAGTACTGCAATGATGCCGGGACAATTTGGTCTGAACGGATCACTTTGGGCCCAAGTAAAACCAGAAGACGCACCAAAGACGCCGGCAGTCGAAGCTGCCGATGACGCGCTTCCTCCGGAAATCGAAGAAGCGACCAAAGAAGTTATCGATGCGCCTCCTATCGATTCAACAAAGAAAACCACAACTGTGATTGATAAAAACACGAGCCAGACAACGCCTCCTGGGTGTACGGCCGTTCGTGTTTCTGGCGGTAACACATTGCAAATCGTAACCACCTCAGGAAACGAACGCGTGACGCCCTTCAATTTCATTATGAATCAAAAGCAACTCGTGTCGCCTGAGTACGATCTTCTTCTCACCATTGACGAAGTCGAGGGTGCCGAGGTTTCTGAATTCAGCACCTTCAAAACGGTCTTTACCATCGTCGGTGTCTCAGCCGTTGCCATCGGGACTTTTGTCGGTATTTCTCTACTCGCCGATCCCGCCGAGCAGTAACAACACTACCCAAAAGCGCTCGGAAAATACACCGCTGCATCTTGCAGCGACGCTAATGCCTCGCGCTCTAATTCTACCATTTTCGGGAAAATCGTCGGCCAATCCACGTTCTTAACGGACAGATCTACAATGTCTTGATAGGACTTTGAAGCACGTTTGAGCAGAGGCTCGACCTTGATATTTGTCTCTGCCGCAATATCGCCTGACCATAATGCCAAACAGCGTGATGCAGCAGATTTTTTTACCAGAAAATCTTCTATAAAAGTCGAAAAATGAGAATGGAAAGCCCTATCTCCCACTTTCAAAGTAAGGAGCTCCAAAGCGTGAATACCGCACGCATAGTTCTCGCGCGTCTCCTGGGAAAATTCCTTTTTCTCAAATCCATGACGTACCACCCACTTTAATAGATTGGTCCGTTGACGGGTCAAAGACGTTCGTTCTCGTTCCGGACCACCGTCCCGAATCAACAATGCCCAATTTGAATAAATGGGATCCTCACCTTGTAATTTTTCCTCGAAAACCTGTTCCCCATTTTGGGTCAGCAGGTGGCGTCGCCCTTCTTCTTCACGATATCCTTCAATAATGATGAGCGAAAAATCCTCCTTCATCGAGACAAGAGCCCTACCGTTTAAGACCTCAAATTGAAGCAACTTCCAAAACTCGTCTTGAACAAGCCCGTTGACTTCAGCGATTGAAATGCCAGTATAATGGGCAATACTTTCAACAATTCCATAGTTCGAAATAAGATTCGAATACAGCGAAACCGCTTGTTCCTCTTCATGTTGATTGTATCCAGGATGGTAAAAATAGTTACAAAAAGCCACACTCGAAATCCCTAACAACTCGTCTCTATGAAAATCAATGCGTTCATGGATAACGTTATAAATTGCGTTCGTGAGGGCAATGCTCCCTGAGTCATCCCACTTAAACGAGGGATTTTTTACAGGATGAAAAGAGGCGATGGTTTTCGTTTTTGGAATATTTATCATTATTTAAGGTATTCAAGAAAAAGAGTTGCAAGGCTTAAGAAGGCAAAAAAACCAACGATATCAGTAAACGTGGTTACTATTACTCCACCACCCAATGCAGGGTCTTGTCGAATCGTTTTTAAAAGAATCGGAACCGCCGCCCCCGTCAAACCTGCGACGCTCATATTTATCATCATTGCGATAAACAAGAGTAGGCCCAACATCGGATTTCCTTTCCATAACCACGCGGCAAGGCCCGTGATAACCCCAATGCCAAGCCCGATAACAAATCCCACGATGAGCTGTTTGAAAATCGCACTTTTGGCATCTGAAAAAGCAAGCTCACCGAGCGCAATGCCACGTGTTACGACGGTCAAAGTTTGCGTTCCACTGTTCCCTCCCATACCTGCAACAACGGGCATAAAGGTCGCTAGGATCACGACCTCGGCGATCGATCGTTCAAAGAGTCCGACAACCGCCGCTGTCACAAATACAGAGAAAAGATTGAGAACCATCCACGGAAAACGTTTTCTAATACTTACCGATATCGGACTGTAAACGCGATCTTCTTCCGACAGACCTTGCATTAAGTACATGTCTTCGGTGGCCTCAGCCCGCATCACATCAATCACATCATCGACCGTAATCACGCCAAGTAGAAGAAATTGCTCATCGACGACGGGAACAGCCAAAAGATCGTAACGCGCCACGATTTCTGCAACCTTTTCCTGATCTTCATTGGCCAAGACCGCGATGGGATCGATAACCATAACTTCTTTGAGGTGCGATTCTGGAGGTGCAGAAATAAGCCGCCTCAAGGGAACGACACCCACAAAAGTCCCGTTTTCGTTAACCACATAAATGTAGAAAATAAATTCAGAAGAATGGGCCAAGACGCGAATACCTTCGATTGCCTCTTGGGCACTTAAGTTCTGCGGCAGGGTCAACATTTCGCCCGACATTATCGAGCCTGCACTGTTCTTTGGGTAATTACGAATATGCTCAATACGTTCTTTGAGTTTGGTCTCAAGCTTGGAAAGAACGAGATTCTGAAGTTCCTCGCTCATCATCCCGATCGCCGCAGCCGCGTCATCGGAGGGCATCCTCGAAAGAATGATAGCGATAAGGTCAGAATCAATATGTTCAAAAATTTCTTGGAGAATTTGATCAGGTAGCTCACTAAGGGTTTCAGCGGCTTGGTTCACATCGACGAGGATTTGAATGAAGGTTTTACGTTCAGCATTGGGAAGGTGACCGAAGAGATCGGCGAGTTCAGCGGCTCGGAATTTGTCCAGTGCTTTGGCTACACGTTCCCTATCGCCGTGCCTAAGCAATTTTCGAATGAGTTCGATTTGTACTTCGTTAACGCTCATCGTTTTCCGGTTCGCCTAAAACAGAAAAAGCCCAGCATGACTGGGCTTTCTGATTCGACGACTCAATGGACGGCACACACCTTGGACTTGGTCCGCTGCTCCCTCCCGGGCCTGACGGGGTGCCGAGCTTGCGGTCGCACCGCCCATTGAGGCGTCGAATATAAAAGAGAGAAAGGGATTCGAACCCTTGGTACGGCAGAACCGTACACACGGATTCCAGCCGTGCGCCTTCGACCACTCGGCCACCTCTCCACAACAACCATCTTGTAATCAAAAAAGACAAAATAGTCGACTATGTTTTTCATATATTTTAAAGCGTTATATCAAATAGAGTTGTTATTGAAACAAACTTTACTCCTCCTCTTTCAGGCGTTTCTTTTTCTGACGTATATCAGAAAAAAAACGGCTAAGAAGAGTACTGCATTCTTGTGCTAAAACTCCCGACCTTACATCGATCCGATGATTAAGTCGTGGATCTTCTCCGATCGCGTAAAGTGACCGAAGAGCACCAGCTTTTGCATCCTTGGCTCCAAATATTGTTCGCGAAACTCGGGCGTTAACCAAAGCTCCGGCACACATTGTACAGGGTTCAAGGGTGACAAAAAGTTCACAATCCAGGAGCCGCCAACTACCTAGAACCTCTGATGCTTTTTGAAGAGCCAAGAGTTCAGCGTGAGCGATTGGATTCTGGTCAAGTTCCCGTCGGTTATGGGCTGAGGCAATGACCTCGCCTTTGTACACAACAACAGCCCCGATAGGGATCTCGCCGAGGGCGGAGGCTTTTTCTGCTTCGATTAAGGCGAGCGTCATAAATTTTTTATCGTTCTTCTTCATTAGAAACCCGATGGTAGAAGTGCACTCAGAAGGACTTGAACCTTCAACCTACGGTTTCGTAGACCGTTGCTCTATCCAATTGAGCTATGAGTGCTTATACATTCGAAAATGTACGGAGAAGGTGGGATTCGAACCCACGTTAGAGTTTCCCCTAAACTCCCTTAGCAGGGGAGCGCCTTCAGCCACTCGGCCACTTCTCCTCGACGCGCCTATAACCAAGAGAATTAAGTTTTATTTCGACAAAAAAACTTACTTGATAAGAGCGCTTTCAAATTTTCAAAGACTCGTCGTTCGACGAATTCAAAGAGGGAGAGGGATTCGAACCCTCGGAACTTGCGTTCGCTGGTTTTCAAGACCAGTGCCTTCAACCACTCGGCCATCCCTCCGAGTGAAAAACCGCTAAAATTTCCAGCGATTCGGATTCGAGAGTGTACTGAAGGGATTTAAGGCGTCAAGTCCAAAGTTTGTTTTGAGTCATTTTTTATAGAACTCTTGCGTGATCTGTTTCAGAGGTATTTTCTTTCTTTGTTGGGGTCGCACCTTTATCCCGGCAGCGGAATCCACTTTCCATTCCTCAGAAAAGGATCACACTAATAGAACTCGCCCTTCTCAATAGTGATCCATATCAGCGGAATTTTGATAGAACTTGTTTTCGTTGACGACCCTCACCCTAGCCCTCTCCCAGAGGTAGAGGGGACTTCTCTTCATTCCAAAGAAGAAACCTCTTTCATTCAAACCGCCGAAAATGATCATGTGCATTAACTATGTGGTAAAATGTTCGAGCCTCGTCACATTCCGTTTTTATGATCACGGTCCGTTGAGACCGTTAGTGTGC
>JALSKP010000053.1 GCA_026988815.1 Myxococcales bacterium
ACCTGTGGTGGCCTTGGTCCGCCCTGTAGGGTTGGCGAATCGCCCCAACAGGTGTTTTGGAGAAAAGGGTGTGTTCCCTTTTATGTCAACGAACTCGGATCCGTCGATTTTGAAGGAGGTTTATCGAAAGAGCTTTTATCGGTCGTCAAAACTTCTTTTGAAGAGTGGAATGATATCGAGGAAAGTGGGTTTCATACCGAGTTCGCGGGCTTAACAAATATTCGCGATAGTGGAGATTTTGATGGCAACGTTGTCGCCTGGCGAGACGATGAGTGGCCTTACGCATCGGTGACCGCGTTGGCGTTAACGATCATTACTTTTGACTCCGATGGCGGCGAAATTCTAGACGCCGATATCGAATTCAATACTTTGATTCATGATTTTTCAATTGACGAAGAACCAAGTCTGGGCCAAGTGGATTTTCAGAGCACTTTAACCCATGAGGTGGGGCATTTTATTGGGCTCGATCACAGCAGCGAAAGAGAGGCAACAATGTTTGGTCGCTCGCCCCAAGGTCAATCGAAAAAACGAACCCTCCACGCCGACGATATAGAGGGATATATTGAGATTTATCCTTCAAAAAAAAGAAGTGAATGTGGCGCTCGTCCCGACTTTTTGGAAGCACCTTCCGAGGGAGGATGTTGTGCAACCTACAGCATGTCGAAACGCTCACCGGGATTTATTTACTTCATGATTCTGGGACTTGTTTTTTTTCGGATAAGAGATCGAAGAGTTTTAGAAAATCCTGAGGACTGATAGCCTCCCCTCGGATGTTTTGAGAAAGCGAGAGGGCATCTAAAGCGTCATGAACGTCGGGCTTTTGATATTGCCTAGTAAGGTTATTTACTAATTTTTTTCTTCTCATCGCAAATGCAGATCGCGCAAATATTTGAAAGGCCTCAATTTTATCTTCGTCAATACCCCGCCGCCAGGTGAAGCGGACCACGGCTGAATCTACTTTTGGTGCGGGGGAAAACGCGCCAGGAGGAAGGTTCATGATGAGGGTTGGCTCGGACAAGAGTTGCGCCATGATAGACAATGAGCCGTAAGATTTTTTATTATGTTCACTGCAGATTCTGAGAGCAACTTCCTTTTGAAACATTAAGGTTAAGGATTGGAATGGATGGCTTAGAAGTTTGAAGAGGATTCTTGTCGAGGCGTTATAAGGTAGATTGGCGATGATGTGGGTTGGGCCGATCTCGGCAAGGTCGGTCTTTACCGCATCGGCTTCGATAAGGGTAAAATTGGCGAGGTTTTGTTTGCGTAAAAAGGTGCAAAGATCGCGATCGAGTTCGACGGCGTGTAGAGGATGTCCTCGATCAAGAATCGTCACACTTAAGGTGCCACAACCCGGTCCAATTTCTAGGACGGGAACGCCAGGTTCGAGCTTTGCTAAATCGACGATTCTATCGAGGATCGAAGGATCGGTGAGAAAGTGCTGACCGAATCGTTTGGTTTTACGTTTTCTTCGATAACGCTCTACCATCTCCGAGGGGCTGGGATATGGGATTTGCAAAATAGCCTTCCTTTAGGATCGGATAATATCGTTGAGAAAGTATCACAATCGGGTTATGGAGATAGCGCAAAAGCGAAAGGTTTGAAATGAAATATATTATAAGCGCAGCGTTCTGTTTCTTACTCGGATGCAACGCATCGATTGAAACGCTCTGCGAAGATGTGGCAATCCTTCAGTGTCAGAAATGCTCGGACTGTGGCGCTGACGAGGCTCAAGCGGCGGCATTTTGCAGCGTATCCTGCCAGGATGGCCTTTGTCAGGACTGTGTTCAAACCTTGGTCGATCGTTGCAGTACAAAATCGGCGGTCTTGGCAGAACCGAAAGATGCTTTGGACAAATGCGAAACAACGATTGGAGATTTGCAGTGTTCAACGCTCGTTCTAGCGCAAACCCAGGGACATGATTCTACCGTGAGTGCATGCGTCCCTTTCTTTTAATGATTGTTTAATCTTCGACCGGAAGGGGCTCCAGATGCACTGCATAATCCGTGAGTTTTCCGCCGATGTAGTACCACATTCCAGCACATGTCGCTCCCACGATAAGATCGATGGCGTAATGATATCGTAGATACAGTGTGGAAATAACAATGGAAACGGCGATGATCGTTTCAATAATGCCCACGGTTCGATTGGCCTTCCACGCAAAAACCATGGCAAGCAAACTATGCATAGTATGACCGCTTGGAAAACAATCATGGCGCATCGTGGTAGCATCCGTGAGACTGGAGCGCAACCCGTCGAAAAGCCATAAGCCTTCAAGTGGTTTATCGTACCCAATTAAATCCGAAAAAAGTCCAATTTCAACGATATAGAAGGGCGAACGCAGCGGAACGATAACGTAGAAAATATGCGTGAACATGAGGGCGAGGTTCATGGTGATGAGATAGCGAAGGAAGATGCGTTGTTTTTTAAAATAGACAAGGCAAAGCCCAACGACGAGCATTTCAGGGAAGTAGAACCAATAAATGATTTGGAAATATTCGGTGAGGATGGGCGTTTGGACGGCTTGAAACCACTCTGAGGGATTCCCGCCGAAAATAAATTTGTCGATTCCTATCATCGTAATTTCGTAATTTGTATTTGGATGATAGGCGCCAATCAATTCGCCAACGCGAAGATAGGCGAACCAGGAACTCAAAAAAGAAAAGAAGGCACGACTAATATTAAGTGCGATTGGACCAAAACGTTGGATATAGACGGGAATGGTGAGCAGGCCGATTATCAAGAATATATTGACGATTTCGGCTTCCCAATAACTGCCGACTTTCCCGTAAGAGAGGGTCCAAAGGATCGTCATGAGACCCCAAAAACCTAACCAAATACGTTCCGGTACACC
Organism: Myxococcales bacterium; assembly: GCA_026988815.1. Lineage (GTDB taxonomy): Bacteria > Myxococcota_A > Bradymonadia > Bradymonadales > Bradymonadaceae > CALJNB01. The sequence continues at coordinate 2,852 of JALSKP010000053.1, forward strand.
ATAATTCTGTATACTTATGAGTTTTTTGTCTTTCACTTTATCTCTATTACGAGCGGCGGGACGCTAACATACCTTTCATTCTAAAAAAACACATTTACGCGACTTTTAAGTCGATAAATTATAAAATTTCGCGCAATTTTCGTAAAAAATTCGACGTAAAAAATCGCTCGAAAATTCATTTTTGATAAGATGATCGTGAAGTTTGGGAATGACGAGAAGATCGTGGTGATTGGCGTCGATGTTTGAACATATTTGTAAACAATGGGAAGGGTCCTGAAAGGGTAGGAGATCTGTCGATCGCAGCGATTGGGCTTGGATTGCACACCCAAATCCGTCGCGAAGAATAGGTTCGATAAGTTTGGCTTGGCGGACCTGAAAAATACATTTATCGGTGGGGAAGGAGATGGATTGGAGGAGTTGGATCATTTTATAGGTCCCCGTGATTTCCTGGGTTTTAGGCGAGGCGACAAGAATGGACGCCGATTGGGATTTTGCCAATTCGATCTGGGCGTCAAAAGCGAGCCAATCTTCAGGTTGATCGTGAAGGATGCCGATAGGACCGATTGTTTTGAGGTCATATTGTTGCAAGAGGTTGGATAATTTTTGAAAGACGGCATGACCTGCCCGGGACGGTTTTTCACCGCGAATACCGATGATCCCTCGGGTTCTGATTCCCATTTTTTCCACTCTCGTGGACGAAAGAAAAGCCTCCCAGTGTTGGACGATGGCCTCACTGGTTTGAAAGGTGAGGAGCGAAGGCACACGAATGAGGTCGCTAATACCAAAATATTTTAGATTTTTTAGACTCTGTTTAGATAAGGATTGTGTGCAAATCATTGCGTCACAAATCGGGAAGGCGCTCAAGGGTCAAGGGAGGGATGAATGAAGGTTCCCGATTTACCACCTGTTTTTTTACGAACAAAAATATTGCCTATGATAGCGCTTTTATCAATAGCTTTGGTCATATCAAAGATGGTCAGAGCGGCGACAGAAGCGCCACATAAGGCCTCCATTTCGACGCCGGTTTTAGAACTCGTTTTGGCCGAACAATGCACGGTAATGTAATCTTCGGCAAAATCGAAATCGATGCTCACGTGATCTAAAGAAAGCGGATGGCAAAGGGGAATCAAACGGCCGGTCTCTTTGGCGGCGCTGATTCCTGCGATTCTTGCCACGCTCAAAACGTCTCCTTTTTCAAGCGTATTTGATTTGATGCGCGCAATCGTTTTTTTGGCGGCAAAGTAAGTTGAGCAAGCAAAGGCTTCTCTGACAGTTATTTTCTTCGCAGAAACATCGACCATTTGGGCTTGGCCTTTTTCGTCGAGATGGGTGAATTTACTCATTGGCTAGCCATGATTGCATCGATAACCTCTTGGGCATTCTGGTAGCGGTTATCGGGTTTCTTCTCTAACAACCTTAGGATCACTTTTTGTAGGCTGGTGCTAATACTTGGATTGAGCGCCTTAGGATCCGGTGGCGCAGTATGAACGTGGTGGTAGCTTAGGTCACCCTTCTTAAAAGGAACACGCCCGGTCGCACATTCAAAAATGGTGCAACCCACACTGTAGAGGTCGCTTCTGAAATCGATATTTTTCCCAATAATTTGTTCGGGCGACATATAGAAAGGTGTTCCGACCTGTTGGGTGTGTTCTTTCTGGTATTCTCGCATGAATTTGGCGAGCCCAAAGTCCATGATTTTTAGAGCTTTGTCTCGGGTGATCATCACGTTTCCACTTTTGATATCGCGGTGAACGATGCCTTTGGAGTGGGCGTAGGCAAGAGCTCGGCAGCAATGTACGCCGATAAATCGAACTTGCTCTTCGGGAAGTGAGCCACGTCTTTTTACGACTTGCTTTAGGGTCGTTCCCTCAACAAATTCCATCGCCATGTAATATTCCCCTTCTTGCTCCCCGGCATCGAAGATAGTGACGATATTGGGGTGGGAGAGAGCGGCG
>JALSKP010000054.1 GCA_026988815.1 Myxococcales bacterium
TTTGCGTCGGTTCGTTCAGGGCTACTGTAAATGTAGGCGATGAGATCTTCAAAAATATCAGCCGCGCTTTCTGGGCGACCTTCAGGATTGCGGACAAGCATTGCGTCGATTATCGTTGCCAGTGCTCGCGGAACCTCGTCGAATTCTTGTACGGATCGAATCTGGGCGGCGAACGCTGATTGGCGTAGTGCCTCCACCGAACTCAGATCATAGGGATGATGACCCGTTACAAGCTCATAAAAAATCAATCCAAGACTGAAAATATCACTTTTTAATGACCCCACCTCGCCCGAAAAAATTTCCGGTGCTGAATACTTCAAACGAAGAATTTCGTCTTCATCACTGAGTGCCGCTAGCTGTCGCTTGGCATTCCAGATTCCGAAATCGTTGACCTTCACCTCACCGTCAAAAGAGAGCAAAATATTCTCTGGCGAGAGGTTGAGATGGGCGATATTGAGGGTATTAAAATTATAGTCTTTTCGACGGTGAGCGTAATCGAGAGCTTTTGCGACCTCAGAAATAATCCGAGCATAGATTTCGATAGGGATTTTTGTCCCGGTTTTTTTCAGTAGTTTTGAAGAACGAGAGAGATCAAAACCTAAGACGAATTCCGATGCGATATAATACTGGCCAAAGGATGGCTCTTGTCCGAGGTCATAAATCTGAGCAATATTGACGTGGGAGAGCGAAACAATACGTTGCGTTTCACTAATTAAGGGCTGGATGATGTTTTCTTCCTGGCAAAATCCAAGATGGATGGTTTTCATCCGAACGATTTTTTCAAACCCTTCAACCCCAAGGATTTTGGCCTTATACACGGTACCCATACGGCTTTGCCCAATTTCGGCAATCAGCTGATACTTTCCAAATTGACGAGGATGCTGCAGGGTTTTTGTGCGACCCATTTTTTCTCTTCACAAAAGTTTGGGGAAAGACTACCTAACCTGCGTAAAGAATGCGACGAGAACGAACTAATATTGAGAATACTATGAATCACGCCAAACAAGACAACCGAAGCTACTACGATGAATTTTCCAAATGGTATGAGAACGAACGCCATCACGGATACCACGCGCTTATTGATGATCTTGAATTTGATCTTTTGGCGCCTTATCTAAAAGGAAAGGATGTTCTTGAAATTGGTTGCGGGACCGGACTCATTTTGGAGCGCGCCGCAGATTTGGCAAAAACAGCGACGGGGATTGATATTAGCGAAGGCATGCTACGTTACGCAGTTGATCGGGGGCTCGATGGGGTACTCGCTGATGTGACCCATCTTCCTTTTGCCGACGAAAGTTTTGATGTGGTGTATTCCTTTAAAGTTCTCGCGCATGTGAAAGATATTGATCTGGCGCTCAAAGAAATGCTTCGTGTGACCCGTCCTGGTGGGACGCTTGTTCTTGAATTTTACAATAGAATGAGCGGGCGTTATCTCGCCAAAAGAATTGGCGGACCTCAAAAAATATCGAGTCAAACCAATGAAGGCGCGGTTTTCACACGTTGGGATTCGCCAGCCGATCTCACGCGTCGACTTCCAATGAATGCATCAATAAAAGATTTCGCAGGCGTGCGAGTGCTCACCCCCTTCGCGGGCATCCACAAAGTTCCTGTCTTGAACAAGTTAATCGCAAAAGGGGAGTTTCTTGCTCGCGATAGCGCTCTGAAATATCTCGGCGGATTTTTGATCATGATCGCGACCAAGGATAGTTGAGTTTAATTTGGGGAGATTCTGGAAACATAGTGGTTGTTAGGTATAGTGTTTAAAGACGCGCAAAGACCCAAATTTCGTTTAAGGAACACCTTCGATTGGAAGCAACACCAGATATTTTGTTCAAAGAAAATGGAGATCTCGATCGTTCATTATTCGCCGAGGACGCTCTTGAAATCCTGAGCGAAATTCAGCGATTTCTTCAATCCATAGATCGGGAAATGTTTCTTCCCTTGGATTTATTATATATATTGGTTCTCAGGGGGAACGATCGTTTGCGCGATTCTCTTATTCTTTCTAATCAGAGTTCTCTCTCGGTCGAAGACCTTCCTGATAGACTGAGGATTTTAGCGAGCGAGATTGAAGAGCAAGAGGACAAACACGCTTCTACTACACAAGGCTTTCATCGGGATTGTTTTTCTAGAGGCTTCATTCGAATACTATTTGATGCCCACCAAATTTGCGAGATTTCGACCCATCGCATCGCATCGCATCATATCGTTAACTCTGTTATTTGGAGAGTTGAGGCTGTCGAATCGGCTTCCGTTAAATGGGCGATTCGACGATTGGAGGAGGGCGCCGGGAATCTTCTTTTTGATAAACGTGGGCTACTGAGGGAAGCTCTTTGCGAAGAGACATTGTTCGCATTGCTCGAGTTTTCGAGTCGTATTGCCGCTGAAAATGGAACGCCTTTTTTAGGGACCCCTCATTTACTTGCCGCCTTATGCTCGGTTCCACAAACTATTATTTGGAGAGCAGCGAAGCATTCGGGCCTCCTACCCTCACGTCTAAAAGAGGAATTATTACGTCTTATTGGCCGTTCCATGCCATGCATTCCCATATTCAAAATTGGTCGTAAAACGCTAACCCCTCGCATGGTTCGCATGTTTTCCGACGCGCTGAGGAACGCCGATCAGATGGATGAATTTGGGCTCACTCAGGCTTTTTTAAACGACGGCGGGTCGAGTCTTGAACTGATCCAAGCATTAGGAATTGAGTCTGAAATTCGACGTTTATTGGGTGATCCGAAAGTTCTCGAAGTTGCGATTCCCATGGAAGCGGCGATCGAGTTTGGAAAAAAAGCGGCTACACCCACCTTGGATCTTCTGGGGAGAGATCTCACCGCCGAAGCCTTTGAAGGGACACTTCCAGAGATCGTTGGGCGGGAAAGGGAGCTGCAACGCATGATCAATATTCTGCTTAGAAAGGAGCAGCGAAACCCACTTCTTACCGGCGAAGCTGGCGTTGGGAAAACTGCGCTTGCCGTTGCGTTGGCCCAAAAGATCGCCTCCTCATCGGTTCCCAAACAACTCCACGGTCACCGCGTTGTTGAAATTAATGGTGCAAGTCTCATGAGTGGTACAAGTTATCGCGGCGATTTGGAATCGAGAATCAAGGGGCTCTTAGAAGAAGCCTCAGAAAAAGTGATCTTATTTATCGACGAAGCTCACGCCGTGTTCTCGCCTCGATCGGGTTCGAATGGACCCGCCGAAGTTCCCAATTACTTTAAGAGTGCACTCGCTTCCGGCGATATTGCCGTCGTTGGCGCAACAACAGAATCGGAATACCGAAGGTGGATTGAACAAGATCCGGCCCTTAAAAGACGTTTCGAAAAAATTGATATCGCAGAACCTTCGATTGAACTTGTGACACAAATTCTTAAGAAATTGATTCACTCCCTCGAGGCCGATTATGAAGTCGAAGTTAGCGAAGAGGCCCTGATGGCCGCGATTCGCTTCTCCGAGCAATTCGTTCCCGAACAACGTCTTCCCGATAAGGCGAAGAAATTACTAATGGATGCCTGCATTGCGTGTTCAAACAACCTTTCAAATGTTGCCTCCGTAAAACAAGAAGGACCCATTAGGGTTGAGGTTTTGCACATTGCAGAACAGGTGGTTTTCAAAACCGGGATTCCTCTTGAACGTGTTATTAAAGGGCAAGTTGATTGGTGGGTGGGTCTTGAGGACGCGCTGAATGCCGCCGTAATTGGGCAGCAGAGTGCATCGAAGGAAATAGCAAGGACGCTCATCAAAACACGACTTCGAGGAGACTTTTCAAGAAGACCGATTGGTGTTTTCTTGTTTTCTGGACCCGCAGGCGTTGGGAAAACAAAGGTTGCTCGTACCCTATCCGAAGTTTTGTTTGGCGATGGTCGAGCGTTCTTAAAAATCAATATGGCCGATTTTCATCAAGTTCATTCGCTGAACCGTTTGATCGGTGCTCCTCCTGGTTACGTTGGTTACCAAGATGAGGATCTTTTGGTGACCCCCTTAAGGCGTCGACCTGGAAGTGTCGTATATTTGGACGATTTTGATAAAGCACACCCTGTTGTCCAAGAAAGAGTGCTGAGAATTATTGAGGAAGGTCAGGTTTGCGATACGCGAGGATACGCCGCAGATCTGTCCAATTCGGTATTTATTCTATCGATTCAAGAGGACGAGATACACTCGCCTATCGGTTTCGGTCAGGCGCCCCATGAAGAGGAACGCATCGAATTATCGCGTTTAAATAACTGTGTTGATGCGAGCATTCGATTCGGTAGCCTCGCCTCACCGGATGTGAGCTTAGAATTACTATGCCAGAGCGTAACGAATTTCAAAAATGCGCTCAAAGAAGAGTATCAGATCAACCTTGAGATAGACGCGTTAACCTATTCTCAGCTTGAGCAAAGAGCAAAAACAATGGTAGGAGCGAGGGGAATTGAAACCCTCGTCGATGAAATGCTTCTCGAACCGACAACCGAAGTGTTGTTGAGAAAGGAAAAAGTAAGCGAAATTCATTTATCCTGGGCGAATAATTCTGTGGTTACAACCTTTATCGAGTAAGAATATGACGCAAATATCTAGTTGGGAATACATGCACGCGAGCGCTTCATTGGAGAATCCACAAAATGTTTCCTTTTACGAGGAAAACCACACCCGTCTTTATCGAGATGTTGATTTGAATACGATTGGTTCACATGGTTGGGAATTGGTTTCTGTCGTGATGGCTCCGAACGAGAAGGGGAGAATGCGTTATGAATTCTTTTTCAAGCGTCCTTTGGGCGAGCCCGTCACGATACTTGATAAGCAGAGAGAGCGTTAAGCGT
>JALSKP010000055.1 GCA_026988815.1 Myxococcales bacterium
CGGCCTTCTCGCTGCTGGATTGGATGATTCAGATCTCCCCGCTTTTGAAGCCCAAGCTCGACGCCATTTTTCACAGATTGCTGGTTTTGCGCGGGGACGAAATATCTCCGATACGTCGCGGAACGGATGGACAGGCGAACACGTCGAGGTCACGCGCTACTCAACAACCTATGGATTGGAGGGTCGAATTGATTTGGTCACCGAGGACGCAAAAGTCGGTTTGCAAATCGTGGAACTAAAATCGGGCGCTGAACGTGATGAGCATCTTTCACAACTTCGCTGCTATCGCCTTCTTTGGGATGGTGTTGCCGAACGCGGTGACCTCCCCATTATTGGATATCTCCTTTATTCCAAATCCGGTATTTTACGCTCGGCTCCCTTTGACGATCCTGACCGCGAAAGACGTATTCTTCGTGCACGAAACGGTTTATTGAGCGCCCACCGCGCACAGTTTGATCCCCATGTTGATCGTCCTCTGCCCCATTTTATGGGAGAACCGCTAAACTGCCGTGCGCCAGCGTGTCGCTGGCGAAAAGATCGTTGCGCAAAACAGAGCGTGCTTTGCGGATTAGATCCAGCACTAAGCCCTGAGGATGCAAGCAAACGCAGTGGGCCGTTGAAAGGCCATTCCACCGATGTAATCGCAGCCTCTTGGAAACATTGGCATCATTTTTCCCGTCTACTTGAACTTGAATTCTGGGAACAAGGCGAACAACTAGGAAGGGTCGTTAATAAGAATTCTATTTGGGATCGTATCCAATCGATGGACGCCGTAGATGGTGTCAAACTTAGTTCTGTTCACGAAAATAACGTCGTTTTCGAAGGCGCGTTTGGCAAACCTTTTGCGATCGGCACACTGCTGCTTGCACACACCGGAGACCTAGAACGCGATCATATTTTGAGGGGGCGAGTCACGGCGATAGAAGTAAACCGAATTACTATATCTGCGATGGGAGCACCCAACGCTCCCTCGCTTTCCAAAGAAGGATGGATTCTTGATAAGCTTCCGACCCGCATTGGATACCGTGCCGCGCAACGCTCACTCTATCGCTTTCTAAAGCGCGGCGATAATGCGCTTTTTCGCATTATTTATTCGCCTGAATCGGACAAAGCTAAAGCGCTTTGCCATGCCTTGCCAACAAAGAATAAACCAGATGCGTTCAAACGAAGCATCCCAGACCTAGGCGAGGGATACACCTTGAACGAGAAACAAATCGATGCGATTCACCTTGCCTTAGAAAGCCCAAAGGCGGCCATCATTCAGGGACCACCAGGAACCGGAAAGACGACCGTTATTTCCCATATCGTCGGCGAACTGGTTGACTCTGGAAAGCGTGTGTTGCTCAGTGCTCAGACCAATACGGCCGTTGATAAAATGTTGGAGTCTTTACTATCTTTGGGAATTCATGACTTTCTTCGTGTTGGAGATTCAAAACGATCTCCAGCCCTAAAACTCGCCTTAGAGGAAAAAGAGTTGGATTCAGATTTCTTCTTTTCCAGAAACCTTGGCAGAAAAACCCCCTCTTTAGATGCGTTAGGAACTCGCTTAAAATATACCCAAGTCATTGCATGTACGACCCATAGCTCGGGCTCCGATAATGTAATTTCCTTTCTACAACACCACGTCCAGGATATTCCTTTTGACGTGGTTATCATCGACGAGGCAACGCAGATAAGCGAACCGATGGCCTTGGGGACAATCGCCCTCGGTGAGCGTTTTGTCATTGTTGGCGACCACCGTCAGTTACCGCCCATCGTTCAAAATGAAGGGGCAACGTCGGCTGCAAACGCGGAGTCGGTCGTCGCCTTTTTAGACATAGAAGGACCCATCGAAGATAAAAATCAGCTCGGAATCTTTGAACAAGCCAGGTCCCCAGAAGAAAGTCTTGAGAAAAAAATGGGCCTTTCTGGACTCGATACCTCGCTCTTTGAACGCCTGGTGGAGCGAGGCATTCCCTACGTTATGTTGGAAGAACAATACCGCATGAATGTCGACATTATGGCTTTTTCAAGCCGCTGGTTCTATGATGAAAAGTTATCGGCCCATCCTATGGTCGCCCATCGCCAACTTCCCCTTTCGCCCCAAAATCTATCCAAGGGGTTGTCCACGATCCTAGACCCCAACAATGCTGTCGTTTTCGTCAATGTGGAGGGCCAGGATGAAGGGCGAAAAAATCCGATCGAAGCCCACGCGCTCATTGAAACGATTGGCGCATTGGTCGCCTCGTCGGAGACCGATATCGATGTCGGCGTGATCAGTCCTTTCCGCGCCCAATGCCATCTTCTGCGCACAGAGCTAGCCAAACAACTACCCCGCGTGTCCAACATCGCAATCGATACGGTGGAACGTTTTCAAGGCGCCGAGCGCGATGTGATCCTCGTCTCTTGGGTGAAGAGTAAATCACCTGGCGAATTTTTAGCGGATGAAAAACGTCTAAATGTAACGTTGACCCGGGCAAAAAAGAAACTCATTCTCTTCGGGAATTATAAATGCCTAATCCTTAACCCAATGTATCGAGACCTTTTGGAACAAGAACAAACCATCCGCGTCAACTGGAGCGATCTTTGAAATATTTTCTTATCCCCATTGTTGCCTCCCTCTTTGTTTTTTCCTCCTGTCAATCAGCGGGAGAAACCGCAAAGGTAAACACGCTTAACACTACGATGACGCCCACCCTTGCTTTTAAGGAAGAAAAGGCAAAACCGATACTTGATGATGCCCTTCCCGAACTCAAGATCGATCTTCTTCAAAGTGTTCGTACTGAGGACTGTCATCATTACTTAGAGCCAGGTGGAGAGGTCGCAGATCCTTTTCCTAAACTCCCCACGCTTCGAGGAACAGAGCGTCCCATAGAACGAAGCGCATTTTTGGCCAGCTGCGCACCAGAGGCCTATCAATTCACCAAAAATCATCTTTATATCGCCTACGGATTTCCAACCGATATTCCGAACGCCCAAGACTTACGTATTCTAAAATACGATCTCAAAACCCACGCTCTTGTTTGGAGCTTTGAGATGGATCGTTCCGAGAACGCGCGAAACTATATTGCAAATTATCGCGGCACCTTTCTCACCTTCGTGCGTCCCAACAAACTTTGTGTGGGAACCTTGTGGGCGGGCGGTACTCAGACGATGTGTATCGACGACGAAAAACAAGCCAAGTTATGGTCCGGTCGAATTCCGTCTTGGTCGGCCATCAAACCTGTCGGCGCAGACAACGGTTTGTTTATCGCTGGACTCAATTCGATCACCAAACGCTATCCCTTTGGTGGAACAGAAATGTCCTACCTTAAACTACCTGGGCTCGGTGGACGTTCGGCCTTCTATCGAAGCGATGGTAAAAGTTTATACTTTTCGCCCAGTCGTTCGGTCGACAAGCCTCAGCTTTTTCGTTTTGATTTTGAGCCTCTGGGCTTAAAATGGAAACTTGAACTCCCCGAAAAAATCGACGCTAACTTTGGCGAAATAGTAAACAACGTTATCATCATTCATGCCAACACCCGGCTTATGGGAATCTCGACCGAAGGAAAAGTATTATGGCAATACGATCTCGGAGATGGGCGTCCGAGTATAAGCGGAGAAGGAAAAGACCTCTGGGTTCTTCATCGACGAAAATCGGAACCCAATCTTCTTATCAAAATTGATGCATTGACCGGTAGGCGCTTTGGCAAAAAAGAGCTTGAGCCTGGAAGCCTAAAAGTACTCAGTGTTGGAAAGGACGTCTTCGTAAAAGGTGTTCGCGCGGTCAGAAAAATACAATGAAGGCTGTTGGTGATGAGGTCCTAAAATCGACGCTCAAAACCTTTGCTTTTGTCCTTCTGCTGATCATTGGATTTGCCGTCCTATCCCAATTCGTCGGCATTCTTGGGCAAGTGCTCTATGCCATCGTCGCGGCATTATTCTATTTTGTCCCCAATAAATTAATCGAGCGCGACAATGAGACCTTTGTCGAATACGGGCTCGTCTTCGGTGATTGGAAGAAGGGCATACTTTGGGGACTTGGCGCAACCCTGATTACCTTACCTTTTTTCTTCGGTGGGTTTTGGTTTTGGCAAACCCAAGTCCGCGAACAACGCTTCTCCTTTGATGCGGACAACTATAGACAATGGAGCGCAACGCTTGAGGGAAAACCAAAAGACTGGGGAAAAGAGAGCGGCGTTTGGGTCTGGTCGGATAACGAAAAATTGTTTGTAGGTTTACGAAACAAAAAATCTCCAACCAACCGCGTTCTCCTGTCAAGCAAGAAACCTTTTAAGATATTAAAACGAGGTGCTATTATTGCTAACCCATCTGAGGGCGGGAAAAAGTGGATTCTTGGACTCTCCCATAAAGATAGTCAAGGCGTGCTCACCCTTCTTGATGCAGAAGATATTGACATAAAAATAGAGGCGATTCGTGAAGGTGAAAACGCGTGGCCCATGTATGAGGGACCCGCGGCGTCCTCGACGAAAAACTTTTCAGGAAAACGCGGCTACCTTTGGCTCCTCCTTTGGGCGGCCACCCAATTTCTTTTGATTGCCTTTCCCGAAGAATATTTCTACCGAGGCTATCTACAAACGCGCTTTGCCAGGGCTTTTAAGGCACCTCACGATCGCTCAAAATGGTGGGTTGTTTCACCCGCTATTGTTCTTACGAGTTTTCTATTTGGTATTGGACATCTGCTTGTCCCAGTCGGCGGCGTTCTTATCGCCTCCCGAATGAGTGTTTTTTTTCCGGCTCTTATTTTTGGATGGCTACGAGAAAAAACCGATTCTATCTTGGCCCCCGTCATTTATCACGCTTGCTGCAACCT
>JALSKP010000056.1 GCA_026988815.1 Myxococcales bacterium
TATCGATTTGCAGAAATTCTTGCTGGGGATGTTTACGTCCGCCCTTGGGCGGAATCGAGGCCATTGTGCCTTCGATAATTTTCAATAATGCTTGTTGAACGCCTTCGCCGGAAACATCGCGCGTAATAGACGGGTTTTCTGACTTACGCGCAATCTTATCGATTTCATCAATGTAGATAATACCACGGCTTGCCGCCTCGACATCATTGTCGGCCGCCTGAAGGAGATTTACGATGATATTTTCAACATCTTCTCCAACATAACCTGCCTCGGTCAGACTTGTCGCATCAGCAATCGTAAAGGGCACATCTAAAAATCTTGCCAAGGTTTGGGCAAGCAAGGTCTTTCCGCTACCCGTGGGTCCAATAAGCAAAATATTTGATTTTTGGAGTTCAACATCACCTTTATCAGTGCCACTTTCGACGCGTTTATAATGATTATGTACCGCAACAGCGAGTACTTTTTTGGCACGTTCCTGCCCAATAACGTACTGGTCGAGCACGTCTTTTATCTCTGAGGGTTTTGGAACTTTCTTAATTCCGGTCGCAATATCTTCTCGCTCAAGCTCAGTATCGATGATGTTTCCACACAACCCAATGCATTCATCACAAATATAATCTGTGGGTCCTGCGATAAGCTTTTGCACTTGCTTCTGGTTTTTGTTGCAGAATGAGCAAGACAAATTGCCTTGACTGTTTCCGCTTCCTTTTCCTTTCTTCGACATCGGTCCTTCTCTCAACTCAATTAACGATTTACTCTCTAAAACGAAAACAAATCAAAGCGGATAATGATTCCACGTTCTTCGAAACTCTAACATATTACCGAATTCTCCAAAACGGATCTGCGGCAGAGAAATTTTATTTTTGCACGTCTTCTTTGCGGCCAATTACCTCATCGATGATGCCATAATCTTTAGCTTCTGCGGCGCTCATAAAATAATCACGTTCTGTATCGGAACGGATTTTTTCGAATTGCTGACCTGTGTGCTGGACAAGAATTTCGGTCAAGGTTTTACGTAATTTCAAAATTTCTTTGGCTTGAATATCAATATCTGTTGCTTGACCTTCAACACCGCCCATCAAAGGTTGGTGAATGAGAATTCTTGAATTTGGTAAGCTCAGGCGCTTTCCTGGACTTCCAGCAGACAAGATAACCGCACCCATGGACGCGGCTTGTCCAAGACAAATTGTCGAAATCGGACATTTGATAAACTGCATCGTATCGTAAATAGCTAGCCCTGCCGTGACACTACCGCCCGGCGAGTTGATGTAGAGGTGAATCTCCTTTTCGGGATCCACACTCTCTAAAAAGAGGAGCTGGGCAATAATCGCGTTCGCGACTGCATCGTTCACTGGCGTACCAAGAAAAATGATGCGGTCCTTTAAAAGCCGACTAAAAATATCCCAACCACGTTCTCCGCGGTGGGTTTGCTCAACTACATTTGGAATAAAAGCCATTCTTAATACTCTTTGTTTTGGTCAAAAGCACCGCTCTAAACCTCTAGGCCCTTTGCTTTTTAATGCGAGGTCGAGGTCTGTAACAGTAAGCAAGATTAATAACCCAAGGCTGTGTTCCTTACAACCTTGCTTCCCACAATCTGGACACGAATTTATAAAAGTCTTGTTATTTTTTTAGGCGTACGCGCCAAAGTCGAGTAAGCGCCTCTAAAGCAATTCCGGGCGCCATTTTAGACTCGCCTTTCTCGCGATCGGGGAAAACAATCGGGAATTCAAAGTGGGAAAATCCGTGTTTCTTGGCTTTGTATTTTAGCTCGATTTGAAAAACATATCCTGAGGCCTCAACGCCCTTGAAATTGATGTTTTCTAGAACGTGACGGTTCCAAACAATAAAACCCGCAGTCAGATCCTGAATCGAAAGACCCAGCAAGGTGCGCGCATAAAGGCCTCCGCCTCTGGAAATAAAGCGCCGCAGAAGACTCCAGTTTTGCGTTCCTCCCCCCTCCACATAGCGCGAGCCGATTATAAAATCATGGTAGTCGGCCGCCTTCAACATCGGTGAAAGGTACTTGGGCTGGTGGCTAAAATCAGCGTCCATCTCCACCAAAAGATCATAATCTCGTTCAAGTCCCCATTTAAATCCTGCCATATAGGCCGGCCCCAATCCTTCTTTTTTTTCTCGATGCAAGACAAATAATGAAGGACTTTCCTTCGCCAAACGCGCTGCTTTGATCCCCGTTCCATCAGGCGAGTTATCGTCGAGAATCAAAATGTCTACATCGACGAGATCGAGGATTGCATCGATGATCGCTTCTAAATTCTCGATCTCGTTGTAGGTCGGAATACAGATAAGGGTTCGTTTTTTTGTACCTTTCTTTTTCACGATCGGATGTCGCTTCGGGTAAGATCGAGTTTTTTCAAAATATATTCTACGCTCTTTCGGTGAACGCCAGCGAGTCGTGCCGCTTTCGAAATATTTCCACCGGTGTGTTCTAGTAATTGTTTCCAATAGGCCTTTTCAAAGGACTCGATAAGAAAGGTTTTCGCTTCTTTAAAAGGAATATCTTCGGCGATCGCTTGGGTCGCCATTTCTTCGGTGCCTCGTCGATCCAAATCACGATCTTTTGGTGCGTTGGATTGGTTCAAAAACTTCGTTTCAATGAGATTATCCTGCGTTAAAATCACCGCTCTTTCGACAAAGTTTTTAAGCTCACGCACATTTCCTGGCCACTGATGGCGCTTTAGTTTTTCCATCGTTTTGTAGGCGATTTCTACGGGTTCTTGACCCGATACCTTCGATGCTTCGGCGATGAAGGATTCCACCAAAGGCGGAATGTCATCGGGACGATCTCTCAAGGGAGGAATGGCGACCTTAATCACCGCAAATCGATAGTAGAGATCTTCTCGGAAATTACCTTCTTTGACTTCATGAACCAAGTTTCGATTGGTTGCGGCGATGATGCGTACGTCTGCTTGAATGGTTTTATTTCCGCCGACAGGTTTCACTGCGCGGCTTTCCAAGGCGCGTAGAAGTTTGGGTTGCAAATCGAGGGGAAGCTCGCCTAACTCGTCCAAAAATAAGGTACCACCATTGGCGGCGATAAACGCGCCCTCTCGATCTGCATTGGCGCCTGTGAACGCGCCTTTGACATGACCGAAAAGCTCGGACTCGATAAGGTCGCGCGCAATCGCCGAACAATCGACGATAATAAAGGGCCCATTGGCGCGTTCGCTATGGGTGTGGATGGCGTCTGCAAAAAGTTCTTTTCCGGTTCCAGATTCTCCTTCGATGAGTACCGTTGCATCGGTTGGTGCCACCCGTTCTAGCATTGCGAAAATTTCCCGCATCGCCAAACTATTTCCTAATAATTTCCCAAAGGTTTGGGAGCCCGAAAAATGGACTTCGACATTTTCGTCGAGAAGCGTGAACTTAATCTTGGTCTCGCCTAGATTAAAGACAGAACCGTTTTCCAGATAAACCTCGTTCGCACGCAAACCGTTGATATAGGTTCCGTTTCTAGATTCCATATCGATCAGAGCGTAACCGTTTTCGTCCACGAGGATTTTTGCATGAATGCGACTTACCGTTCCATCGTCCAAAATGAAGGTCGTGTCAGGCGCCGTACCGATTTCAACCTGTCGGGATTTAAAGGTTTTGGTGACCCCTTTATTGGGACCTTCTTCGACGCTTAGTTTATATTTTTGTAGCTCTAGTTTTTGAGCGCCCTTTTCGAGAAAAACCGTTCTTGTATTTTCACTCATCCATTTCTTCCGTTGTTTTACAAAATCGATATCAATCTACGAAGAAAACACCATAAGAGCTAGACGTTTTATGAGCTTCTTAGGTTTCAATTCGTTTTTTCCCTTTATTTTGTTGAAAGCCTTTTAAAGATCGTTCACAGTCGCAGAACCTCTTTGCATATTCAAATTATGACACAGCCTTTTCTATATTTCTTCGTGCTAAGCCTCACCGGCTGCCTGTTTTTTGATTCGACGACGACTATCACAGCCGATAAACGCGTTCTTTTGAAATGCGGAAATGGTCAAATTGATGTCGGGGAAGAATGCGATCCCAAGATGGAGCTCAACACGGGATGTGCTGATCTTTCTTTCGTCGGCGGACGTTTAAGCTGCACGGCTGATTGTACATACGACACCTCTTCGTGTGAGGCTCCGCCAGGATGTGGAAATGGTCAAATAGATCCAGGCGAGCAATGTGATGGTCAATTTCTACCAAGCCAATCGTGCACTTTCTTCGAATTTGAAGGCGGAGATCTAAAATGCACAGCGGCCTGTATTTTCGATTTTACAGAGTGTAATGGTACGAGTGATGTTACCTGTGGAGATGGTGTAGTGGATCCAAACGAAGAATGCGATGGTACATCCTTTAAAAATGGTTCCGAATGTAAAAATTACGAGAGCCCAATAAGTCGTTCGGTCTACGAGAGCGGTACGCTTAGCTGTGATACATCTTGTAAAATACAATTTGACCAATGTTCTGCCTGTGGCGATGGTATCCTCAGCGAATCAGAAGCATGCGATGACGGCCCAGAAACTAACGCGGATTTGCTACACACAGACGACGTTTTTCGTGTTGGAAATCAGACTTGCATGGACGTTAACTCGGAATTTTATCAGGGGCAGCTTCGATGTCTGGCTTGTCAGATCAATACCGATAATTGTAATTATTGTGGTAATGGCGCAGTTGAAGCCTATGCTGGCGAGGAGTGTGATTCCAACCTCCCAGAGGTTTCTTGTCAGCATCACGCATCTAAACCCTTTGGAATGACCACCTGCGATGCGTCGAGTTGTAAATATGTGGATGGCG
>JALSKP010000057.1 GCA_026988815.1 Myxococcales bacterium
ACTGAGGTTGCTCCAGCGGCCAATGCTTTAACGACATCGCCAGAGTATTTGATACCGCCGTCGGCGATAAGGCCAATACCTTTTTCTCGACAAATCTTCGCACAATCAAGAATGGCGCTGAGCTGGGGAACGCCGACCCCAGCGATAATACGGGTGGTACAAATACTCCCCGGGCCGATGCCAACTTTAATCGCATCTACCCCCGCTTCAATGAGAGCCTCGGCCGCAGATTTGGTTGCTACATTCCCAGCGATAAGCTCCAGACTTGGAAAGATTTTCCTAAACTCGCTTACTTTATCGAGTACCATCTTGGAGTGCCCATGCGCGGTGTCGATGACAAGCAGGTCCACACCTGCGTCGTATAATGCATTCGCGCGTTGGAGGGCATCCACTCCGACACCGATTGCTGCTGCGCAAAGGAGAGAACCTGAATCGTCTTTTGCAGCGTTCGGGAAAGCGCGCGCTTTTTCAATATCTTTGATCGTTATCAGTCCAAGTAAATTGTCATCTTTATCAAGGACGATAAGCTTTTCAATTCGATTTTCGTGCATTAAACGTTTGGCTTGGTCGGTGCTAATACCCTCTTTTGCGGTGATAAGTTTTTTCGTCATCAAGGTCGACACTTGAGCATTGAGTTGATCGGCAAATCTTACATCGCGGTTGGTCAAAATACCCACCGCCTTCTTTCCTTCAACGACCGGTAAACCCGAAATGTTGTGGTACTCCATGAGCTTGAGGGCCGACTCCAAACTGTCTGATGACTCGACCGTCACGGGTTCGAGCACCAAACCACTCTCTGATTTTTTGACAGATCGAACTTCGGCGGCTTGCCTTTGGATTGACATATTTTTATGAATGACACCCAATCCTCCATTTCTAGCCATCGCAATCGCAGTCGCCGATTCGGTCACCGTATCCATCGCCGCACTGAGAAAGGGGATTTTTAAAACGATATTTTTTGTAAGTCTGGCTTCAAGATTGACCTCACTTGGAAGCACCTCGCTAAACTGTGGAACTAACAATACATCGTCAAAAGATAAAGCCTGGGGAATGTCGGAAGCCATGGTTTTCCTGGTAAGTCGTTTTCGCAATGGTAGTCCAGGAGGTGGGTTTAGACAATTCGTTTGCGCTGATTAGGGAAGTTGTAGGATTTCAATCTCAACTTTTTCCTGTTAAAAGGAAGGAGCTCAATATTAAGACATCGGAGAAGCTCATGACGCAAAGCGATAGACACGGTTCCCAACCCACTGACGAAGACGGTATTTCTTCACTAAGTATCGCGATGTTGATTTCTTTTTTGATCTGCGTTTCAATCTTCGCTTATTTTGTGACCAATCAGACGCCAGTTGACGATTCAGCCTTCGCCTTTCAAAGCACCGAGATCGACCAAGAGCGTTTGAACTCCGAACGCGCATCACGCTTGGGCGATAAAAAAATTGATCTAAGCGATCCGCGCGCCGAGAAACTGATATCCACGGCGAGGATGAGAAACGCTGAACAGTTTTCCACGCTGCTGTCGGAAACGGAAAGAAGGCGACGCGATGCTGAGGTCGTCCATCGTGCCAACGAGGTTTTAGAAATGGGTTGGTTTCCCGCTTTTTGGGCTGTCGGCGAAAAGCTTATGCAGGAATGCAAAGCAGAGCTTTCAAAGGTAGTTGTCCAGATTCAAAAAGGCGCTAAACCTGAGAGCTTTCGAAAAGGCGATCTTTACATTCATTTCCGAGAGAGTTGTGGAGATATCCTCCCTGCCCTTTTCAAACGAAATCTACTTACCCAACATGGACAATGGGTTGACAAGAACGGCGCCCAAATCGCCGATCTTTCTCGTCGATATGCGTGGGCCTATATTTTAGCGGAACGCAATCATCCCTCCCGTCAGCTTACACCTTACGAGTACGAGCTCTACGAAACCTGGCGTATTACCAATACCAAAGGCTTCTCCGAAAAGGAGCGTATGAATTATTTAAAGCGCGCCGATTTTTTGATTAAGGGTTTCCCCACCAACCTAGTACTTGGTAAACTATCCTACCAAAAACAAGATTACAAAAGCGCTCTTGATTATCTAAGAAAGGCCGAAAAAAAGAACGAAGGTGGACCCGAGATCGGCAAACTAGTACGTTTCTTAGAGAAGAAAACCAGCGCTCATTAACGGCGTGATCGACGCGGCCGAGCGAGTAGTAAACCCAAAAAAAACAGGAAGGCAAAGGTCGGTGAAGCAGACGCCATTGAGCAGCCTTCTTCGACAATACTCGGTGTTTCGAACTGACAAAATCCTTTGTCAGAACAACGAAAATCTTCAGGGCAAGGAGACTGCGAACTACATTTTTGGGTACAATAACCGGTGAAAGTTGGCGTGGATGTTTGCAAACATATTTCACAACGCAAGTCATCGAGCGCGCAGTATTCTCCTATGCCGTTTCGCTCTTCCTCGCATACTCTAAAACGGTCTAACGACACACATTTTCCGTTTCCGCAGTCCGCATTTTTTTCGCACTCCGCTTCCTCCTGGGGATATATGTTGCACAACTTAACTTTATCATCGGCTGCCAAGGACGACATTCCTCCGTCGATTAAATATTTGGATCCCATCGTCGCCAGCGCAACGTCACTGTGTTGAAGGCCCAACGCGTGTCCGATTTCGTGGGTGAGAACGGCGCGCAGATCAACGACGTGATCGGTCTGAGGATCTTGATAGGGGTCGGGTTGATGTCGCCAATCAAAACGTGCATTTGCGTTGAGTAATATCGAGTTTGGGCCGTAGGTGATATCACCATTTACGCAGGGCGAAAAATTTGTAAAACCGATGTCCTTTTCGGAGCGGATACACCGATTGGTTTCGTTATCTCCCCAGAAAATCCCTATGTCTGGTTTACTATTTCCCCTGGCAATTTCGAGACGAATCGTCGAGCAGGTCACCCCGTTCCAAGTCTGGACGATCTTCTCAAGATCGTTGCGAGCATCCTCTTTATTCAGCGAGTCCGGAAGACCGCCACCCACAAACGCGACGCTTATGGGTGAGTCCTGGGCCATGAAAATCGAGCCGATTTGAATTCCCTCATCCATCTCCATAGCGGAAAGCCGGAGCGGTAAAAATGAAAAAACGAAGAGAAAAAAGAGTCCTGATATGGGGGCTTTCAGAACGATAGTATTCACTTTTTCTTCCTCAAATACTTGTCTACGGCGCGTTCATGCTCCTTCAAGGATTTTGAAAAGAAGTGGGCACCCTTCCCATCTCGCTTGGCAACAAAGTAAAGCATTTTACTAGATCCAGATGTCGTGGAAGGTTTGACTGACGCTAACATCGCCGCCCTACCTGTATTTGCGATAGGTCCGGGAGGCAAACCCATGATAACATAGGTCGAGTATCGGTTCATTTGATCTTTACACGTTCGAGGATGAGGGTTTTCTAAGTAGTTCTTTTCACTGTAAACGCAGGTTGGATCGGTTTGTAGTTTCATTCCTAAACTGATGCGATTGTAGAAGACTCGCGCAATCAAGGGACGTTCAGATTCTTTACTTGTTTCGCGTTCAACCAAACTGGCCATCGTAAGAAAAGCGTGGCGATCAAAGCCGTATTTTTTCACCAGGGCATCGTGGCTTTTCTGATTCTGGGCGACCACTTTTTCCCACTCGATTTTCCATTTCGCATGCATCTTTCGGATAATGCCTTCAGCGGAGGTGCCCTTTCTGAAACGATAGGTGTCGGGGAAAAGATAACCCTCAAAACTTTCTCCCTGAACCCCAAGGTCCAACATAAGCTGACTATCTTTTACTTTTTCTAAAAAGGTCTCGCGAGACATGATGCCTTTTTCGCCCAAACGATCAGCAATTTTGAAAATTGAAAAACCTTCGGGAATCGTGACTTTGACTTCCTCAATATCGCCACCTTTGGCTAATTTTTGGGCGAAGGCGTCCAAACTCATCGGTCCCTTTAGGGAATAAGAACCCGCTTTTGAGTTCTGATGCAAACCACGTTGGCGCGCCCAAAAATCGAAATATTGAGGAACGAGAAGAAGATCTTTTTTATCAAGAATTTTCACAACCCGGCCCCAAGGCGATCCTTTGGGTATGACGAATTGAGTCTCTTGGCCTTCTTTTAGAAAGGGGCTCTTTGTAAAATTTCTATAATGAAAATAGATCGCCGCGCCAACAATGATCGCCAAAAAGAAGGTGCTCAAGAACAAAAAAGAAATCATTTTCGCCCAAAGGGGTTTCTTCTTTTTTTCTTCTTCAATCATAGAAGAACTCCTGATTTGGGTGGAATAAGATTAAACTTCTTCAACTCTGGCGAGTATGACGGTGATGTTGTCGGCGCCACCGTTTTCGTTTGCACGGTCAATGAGAAGACGGCACAAGCTTTCTAGATCTTCGTTGGAAGCGTCGATAACGCTAGCCAATTCTTTATCATTAACCATATCGGTGAGACCATCGGAGCAGAGGATATAGAGATCGCCCTCTTCAATTTCTCGGAAAGAAATTTCAATCTCCACATCGTCGGTTAACCCACAGGCTCGCGTGATCACATTTTTGTAAGGAAAGTGTTCAATATCTTCGACAGATAGAACCCCCATTCTCACGTATTCATTGGCCAAAGAATGATCTTCGGTTTGTTGTTCAAGTTTACCATCTCGGAATCGATAGGCACGAGAATCACCGACGTGGGCCAAGTAGACCCCGTTTTCGGTAAAGAAACTGGACACCATAGTGGTACCCATTCCTCTGTAATTTTCGTTTTCAGAAGCGACATCAAAGACCGCTTTATTGGCTTGTTGTATCGCCC
>JALSKP010000058.1 GCA_026988815.1 Myxococcales bacterium
AGAACGATCCAAGCGACGTTTTCCAGCAAGTGTTTGGAAACTTCACGCCCACAGATCCAATGGGAGGCGGCGAGGACGATCCAAAAATCCGCCTTCAACGAAGCGTGCTCGATCATTCGCTCGAACAATTTAAGTTTGTTCTCAAAAAAGCAGGGCAACAAGATCGTATTCGACTTGAGGCCCATCAAGCCATGGTTCGTGATCTAGAACGTCGACTTTCCAATCCAAACGTCCAAGGCGAGGCATGCTTTATTCCTGAAAAGCCCGAAGCTATGGCCATTGATTCTGAAGATACGATGCCGGAGATTTCGCGCTTGCAAATCGATCTTTTGGTTGCCGCGTTAGCCTGCGATCAAACACGGGTTGCCAGTATTCAATACTCGAATTCCAAAAATCATATTCGTTTCCCTTGGATTCAATCGATGGGAGATGGACACCAACTTTCCCATTCTGCGGGGGGTGGAAATGCGAGAGAGGAATGGATTAAGCGGGATAAATGGCTGGCCTCAGAATTTGCGTATTTACTTCAACGTCTCGATTCAATTGTTGAAGGGGATGATGGGACAACGCTTCTTGATAATTGTGTGATCGTTTGGATCAACGAACTCTCGGAGGGACCAAAGCATAGTCACACCAATATGCCTTTCGTTATCGCTGGGAGCGGTGGCGGTTATTTCAAGACAGGGCAATATGTCGATTATTTGGACAGGCCGCATAACGACATGCTGGTTTCCTTCCAAAATGCGTTTGGTATCGATAGTCAGACCTTCGGGGATCCGAGGTTTGTGACAGGTCCTTTAAGCGATATAACCTAGTTTCCTGGAGACGAGATTCTCCAAAAGTTACAGGCCATAAAAAACCGAGCTAAAGAGCTCGGTTATTTTTTGCTTGCCCGATTGAGCATCTGTTTGGCTTACTGACAGAATCCGAAAGGAACCTGAGCCGAACCGAAGAGAGGCATACAGTTCTGTCCAGCTTCACAGCCCGTTCCGTCTGAGAGGAGGCACCATGGGATACACTGACCAGGAGCTGAACCGAGACAGGTGGATGTTGGTCCACATGCTTTGTTCTCTTCACAAGCCATTCCAACGGGAGCGTCGGCGCCTCGTTCGAGACAATATCCAACTTTTTCGCTTAATGTTGCAAGGCTTGGTGCACACATTTCGTTAGCGGCACAACCGGTATCAGCTGCGAAAAGATCACATTGCTTAGTACAGGCACCCGCGGCTTCGAAATCTCCAGAAAGCGAACGCATCCAATCGTTAACGCAAGAATCGCCGTTAATACAAGTGTTATTGGTAATAGATGCGCACATTCCGGTGTCGCTACCAGAAGGTCCACAAACAGCAGTTGTGTCAGCTACTTTAGCCAAAACACAATTTTGGTTGTTGGCCGGACATGAGGTATCGGCATAATTGGTTGGTGTACAAGTCTGTCCACAAATACCAAAATTATAAGCAGCAGATCCGATCGCGGTACAGGATTGGTTAGCTTCACAACCGAGGTTTTGAGCTTGAGGATTTGGCTCGCAGAAACTTGTACAGGTACCAGCTCCAGTAGAGTCAGCAGTACAAGTAAGACCTTCCTTACATCCTTTAGTACGATCACCAGTCTCACAAGACTCGCCTTTATCAGCAGTCGCGATTCCAGGGAAGCAACCATGTCGTTCGCCGTTTAGAGGCGAACACTGGCTTTCAAATGAGGTACATCCGTTGGTACCATAATCGGCCGGACCACAAGATTCAACACAAACACCAGCGCCTGGCGTTGGGTCAGCGCCTTGGGCAGAAAGGTCTAAACAATGGGCGTCAATACCTTCGCAGGTTGCCGCTTGAGCCCCCGGGGTTGCAAGAGTTGGATCGCAGAAAGGAAGACATCTTGAAAGCTCAGGAAGTGTAGGCTCTTCCATAGAAGGTGCTTGGAAGGTGATACAACGTAAGTTCGCTCCACATGATTGTTCTGCGGGAGCATTATCTTCACGTGAACACTCACCGTATGCCGCTACAGTTCCAGCACCGTTTTCAATACAAATGCCTTCCGTAGAGGTAATAGGGTTACAAATTTCAGTTGCGCCGCAACCCGAAGCTGCAACGTAAGGTGTACATTTGGTATCGCAGAATCCAACGCCTTGATCGAGGAAGTTGGCTTCTTCGCCGACACAGGCTTCTCCTTCAGCGGTACAGGTCGCGTCAGCTCCACAAGGAAGAACGCAGGTTCCGATACACACTAGGCCAGCTGCACAGCCGTTAAGCGTCGTACAATCTTCGCCAAGTGCCACTGCATCAGCAGCAGGAGCGGTACAAAAATTTGCACTACCTTGACGAAGGATGGTTGAATTGTTGTCCATTGGATCTTGACGAACGATATCGTTGAAAACGATACATGTTTGGGTAGCATCGCAAGAATCGGTGTCAAGTAAGCCGTTACAATCAGAACGGATACACGCGAACGCGCCGCCGCCGGTATCGATACAAAGCTGTCCAGAAGAACATGTATAAGGCGCCATTGCGTCTAGTGCCGCGTCGCGAGGATCGCCACATGCTGTTTCACATTTTGCGTCGCTGTTTGCGTCGGGTCGGACACAAACAAAGCCAGCGTTGGTAGCTTTATCGGGATCACAGTCATCACCTTGGGCTTCACATTGGTCGCCTGGAGGAGCCGTAGTCCCGTTGTTGTTTGTGGTTCCGTTATTGGGTGCTGTTGTACCGTTGTTTGAAGTGGTTCCGTTGTTGTTCGTAACAGTTCCGTTGTTTGGTGCGGTTGTACCGTTATTCTTGGTGTTGTTATCTTCGCCACATGAGGCGAAGGCAAGAAGGGCAACAATTGCCACACATGCATTTAATTTTTTTAGCATTAAAGCTCCTGATTAGAATTCGCCCTTAAAATCTGGCGAAAATAAAAGTAATTTGTCAAAACGGGGTGAACCTAATGAAAAGGCGAATTTATGTCAAACAATGAATAAATAAGCTTTTTAGATCAATTGGGTGAGAAATTTGAACAGTAATTTTTATTCTTCTGAGTCGCCTAAACGGTCTCGAAGTAAATCGCCTAATGTGGATGCGGATCCGTCAAGATCGGAATAGGAAGAGTCTTCTTTGACTTCCAATTCATCTCTTTTTAAGGACAATCCGATGCGTTCGTTCGTCCGGTCAAATGCGGTTACTAAAACGTTGACACGTTGACCGACTTTGACGACCGAGGCAGGTGAGTCCACACGTTCTTCGCTGAGCTCAGACACGTGAATCAAACCCTCAATACCGGGCATTACCTCAGCGAAGGCTCCGAAATCGGCGATACGAACGATCGTAACATCGATTTTTGATCCGACTTTGGCGATGCCTTCAACAGATTGCCACGGATCGTCGGAAAGTTGTTTGATTCCCAAAGAAACCCGGCCCGCTTCAACATCGACGTCGAGAATGAGAACCTCTTGTTCTTCGCCCACTTTAAATTTCTCTGCGAAATCATCGATTTGTTTCCAGGAAATATCGCTTTGGTGAACGAGCCCATCAATAAAAGGGGCGATCTGAACAAATAAGCCGAATTCACTCACACCGGAAATTTTTCCTGTGATTTTGGTCCCTCTGGGCTTTTCCTTACTCAGTTTGACGTAAGGATTTTCGGCGAGTTGTTTGATGCTCAAGCTGATACGGCGTTCTTCGAGGTCGATGCCCATCACTTTTACACGAACATTTTCGTTCAGTTTAACGACATCCTTTGGATGTTTGATTTTTTCCAACCACGCGATCTCGCTAATATGAACGAGTCCTTCCAATCCTTCTTTAATGGAAACGAAAACGCCAAAAGGTGCAATACTTACAATCGGCCCTTCGATGATATCGCCGACTTTAACGGACTCACCGAGACTCTCCCACGGATCTGCCAAAAGCTGTTTTCTGCCCAGACTCAATTTCATTTTCTCTTTATCAACATCAAGAAGGAGAACTTGAATTTCATCTCCAGGTTTCACCAATTCGCTGGGATGGTCGACCCTTCCCCAGCTCATATTAGAGACATGGAGAAGACCTTCTACACCACCGATATCGACGAAGGCGCCGTACTTGGTGAGATTACGAACGATTCCTGTATATGTGTTTCCAGCTTTAAGATTGGAGATTAACTCTTCTTTTCCTTCAGCTCTTTCGACTTCGAGTAGTGCTCGTCTGCTCACCACGATATTTCCGCGCTCGTGATCGAATGCGGTAATTTTAAACATTGCCGTTTTCCCAATAAAGGCGTCCACGTTTTCAACGCGGTGAATGTCAATTTGGCTCATCGGTAAGAAGGCACGCAATCCGATATCGACTGATAACCCGCCTTTGTTTTTTGAAAGAATTTGTCCCTCAACAGGTTGTCCTGACTTAACAAGGGCATCGATATTGGCCCAGATTTTAAGTTGTTCATTCTTAATATAGGAGGCGACCCAATATTGACCAACGGGGCGTTCGACGAGTAAGTCTATAGATTCGGTAGGCAGCTTAGTAAACTCTTCTACTTCTACGGAGGCGAGTTTCTCGTGTCCAAAATCGAAGAGATGAAGCCCTTGATCTGTGCGGACATATTTCGCGGATTGAACACTATTGTAGTAGACGTCATCGGGATGGATATTTTCGTTATCTAGGTTATCAATCTGAGTCATTATTATTCTCGCTTACCCTTAAGTTGGGTCAGATTTACAAATCGAGGCGCGAAACTGCAAGCACGATTTAGGATTTTGGCGATCGGGTCTTTCTTTTTGCCAATTTAAGTTTCTTCTTTTTATCGATATCTT
>JALSKP010000059.1 GCA_026988815.1 Myxococcales bacterium
GGTCGCTTTGGCGCTTCTTATTTTAAAAAATCTTCGTGATAATGGCGCCTCTCGCATTCCCAAACGCTCCGTTGAAAAGCCTCTCCGTGAGGTACTCGACACGATGAGCGCAAAAGAAATCATGGATGTGGAAATCGAAACCTACGAGCTATTACTATGGATCGGAAAAGCCATCGATCCGGATTGGAAAAACGAAATCTCGCCGGATGTCAGTGATCCTCTCTCGAACGATATCGATAGCCTCGTGCGGTGGTCGATCGCAAACGGAATCGACCTTGAACTCGACTATTATGCACGTCAATCGGGCGAGCTAACCCACCGTAAAATCACGCCCATTAGTTTCGAGGCCGAAAAATACATTCACGCATTTTGTCATCTTCGTCATGCAGAACGTGTTTTTCGCATTTCTCGTATTTCGGAATTAAGGCCCATTGGTGGCTGGACAAAAACCCACGCCCGAAAGCCTAAAAAGGCCAAACCTGTCTCGCCACCTCAAGACAAAGAAAAGCATTCTCAAATCGATCTTTGGAAAAAATGATGAAAAAACTTCAACTTTTTATTGATGGAAACTTCGTCGACGGAAAAGCCGGCTGGTTTGATAATGTTAATCCAGTTAACGGAAAAATCGTTTCTCAGGTCGCCCACGCGAATGCCGATGATGTTGACGCGGCGGTTAAAGCTGGGAAAAAAGCGTTAGAAGGAGAATGGGGGCGTCTTTCTCTTCAAGAACGCGGAACGCTGCTTTCCAAAGTCGCCGACCGAATCAACGAACGTTTTGACGCGTTTCTGGCCGCCGAAATTGAGGATACCGGCAAACCCAAAGGCCTAGCCTCGGCCATTGATATTCCGCGAGGGGCAGCGAACTTTCAGATTTTTGCCGACCAAGCTCGAAGTTTTGGAAGCGAATCTTTTATGCAGTCCACCCCCGACGGCAAGGGTGCGCTTCACTACGTCCAGCGCATGCCCCTCGGTGTGGTTGGCGTCATTTGCCCATGGAATCTTCCTCTCCTTTTAATGACTTGGAAAGTTGCGCCAGCTTTGGCAGCGGGGAATACCGTCGTCGTAAAACCCTCAGAAGAAACGCCTAGTACGGCAACATTACTAGCCGAGGTGATGTCCGAAATCCTCCCACCAGGTGTTTTTAATCTCGTCCACGGATTTGGTCCCGGCTCAGCCGGCGAGGCGATTACCAACCATCCCGATATTTCCGCGATTACCTTCACCGGCGAAAGTTCAACCGGCGAGGCCATTATGAAACGCGCCGCGGAGGGCATGAAAGCGGTCTCCTTTGAACTTGGTGGTAAAAACCCCGCCATTATCTTTGCGGACGCCGATTTTGACAAAGCGCTCGCTGGAACAATGCGATCGGTCTTTGCCAATTGTGGACAAGTTTGCCTGTGTTCAGAACGTGTTTATGTCCAGCGTCCTATCTTTGAAAGATTTGTCGCCGCGCTCAAACACGGCGCAGAAAAATTAGTACCTGGCGATCCTTACGACGAAAACACCTCCTTTGGGCCCTTGATTTCAAAGCAGCACCGAGAAAAAGTGCTTTCCTACTACGCCTTGGCGCTTGAAGAAGGCGCAACCTTGGTCAGCGGTGGCGGAGTACCTCATTTTTCAAATGATTTCGATGAGGGTTTTTTCGTAGAACCGACGATTTGGACAGGCTTGAGCGAAGACGCGCGGGTTGTAAAAGAAGAGATTTTTGGCCCCGTTTGCCACATCCAAGTCTTTGATGATGAAGACGAAGTGATAAAAATGGCAAATAATAGTGAATATGGACTCGCCGCAGCCGTATGGACAGAGAATATTTCACGTGCGCATCGGGTATCCCAACAATTGGAAACAGGAATTGTTTGGGTTAACGATTGGTTCTTACGCGATTTGCGGACGCCCTTTGGTGGTGTCAAGCGATCGGGCTTGGGCCGTGAGGGCGGGATTTATTCTTTAAATTTCTATTCCGAGCTCAAAAATATTTGTATTAAATTGTAAACTCAGTGACTAAATTGACAAAACGCAACTTATCTAGACAGACTTATATCGTTGAACAAAACGCGCCAGCATTGGCATGTTATCCCCACGCCCATCGCGCTGGACCTTTTCTTTTTCTATCGGGAACCTCTTCTCGCCGTCATGATAACTCACATGCAGGTGTGGAAGTTTTAGAAGACGGACGCGTGATCAAAGACATCGAAGCGCAAACCTATGCGGTCATCGAAAACATGAAAACCATTTTAGCCAAAGCGGAATTGGATCTAAGCCACCTGGTCGATCTTAGTGTTTTTCTCGTCTCAATGGATGACTACGCTGGATTTAATCGTGTCTATAATACCTACTTTAATGCGAACGATGGACCAGCTCGAACCACAATTGGAGTGGCGCAACTTCCACATCCAAACCTTCTCATCGAAATCAAAGCCACCGCAGTTTTCCCCGAGCCGCCTTTAAACCGTGACTGAAAAGCAAATAGAAAATTGTAAAAAGTGCAACGCACCCCTGCCTTTTCATCCCGAAGATCTCGCGAGTATTTTTTGTGCATCTTGCGGAGAGCCCCATGTTCGGGAAAGCGATTTAGAAGCAAAAACCGAAGCTGAAGACCTCGCACCCCAAAAAAAAACAATTGAAATACAGACAAGTTTGGGCGGACCTGAACATGCACCCGAAATTCCTTTTGGCGCCTCCTCCTTGTGTTTTGGCTACGATCAATCCAACGATATCGTTATCCCTCTTTCACAAGTGTCGGGACGACACGCCGAAATTGCCGCCGTGGGAAGTCGCTTTGTCCTAAAAGATCTAGGCTCGACCAACGGCGTCTACATCAACGGCGAACGTATCTCGCGCGCCTACGTAAAACTCCACGACCTCATCGGTTTAGGTTCCTACGAATTCCCTTTCACCTCGCCGATTGCATGTCGTCTTTCCAAAAGTGAAGAACGCAGTACGCAGGCCATCAAGATCCCCAAAGCACTTGGTAAAACTGTCATCATCGGACGCGATCCAGAATGCGATATTTGTATTGATATTCCGCAGATTTCTAGACGCCACGCCGAGTTTAAGTGGAACGGCAAAGAGTGGCGCCTTAAAGATTTGAACACCATCAACGGAACCTTTGTCAACGATCGACGACAACCCATTGTCAGCGCGATTTTAAGCGAAAACGATATCGTCTTTTTCGGAAGTTATCGGTTTAATGTGGAGCGACTTGGGAGCTTTGTCTCCTCCGATAATTTTTCCATTTCTGGGAACCTTATCATTCCAGAAAACAAAGAAGTAATAAGTGTCGGACGAGGTAAAGAAAACGATATCGTTATCGACAGCCCTCAGATTTCGCGCAAGCACGCGACGATCGTGAAGCGAAAATCAACGATCATGGTCGAAGATTTAGGGAGCGCCAACGGAACCTATGTGGATGGTGTGGCGGTCAGTAAATCGCTCGTCCAACCCGGACAGACGATTTCCTTTGGCTCCTACACTCTCGTTTTTGATAAAAACGGCGACCTCGTTAACAGCCGCTCCGATGATATTTCGGTCCAGGTTGATGGCCTTTCAATCTCCGCCTCGTCGCGAAAAGTTCTGGATGATATTTCCTTTACGGCCTATCCCTCCGAGCTCATCGGTATTCTTGGACCCTCGGGATCTGGGAAAACCACCCTCCTGATGTCCATTATTGGGCAACTCAGTCCGACACGGGGAACGACCCGACTCAACGGTGTGGAACTACGTAAGAACGTCGCGAAATTTCGTGGTTCTATTGGTTATCTTCCTCAAGATGACATTATTCATCCCCAACTTACCGTCTATGAATCTCTCTTTCATGCGGCAAAATTACGTCTTCCCCCAGACACCTCCAATCGAGAAATCAAAGCCCGTATCGGTACGATTCTATGTAGTTTGGAATTAGAGGATGTGGTCAATGTTCGCATTGGTTCCGCGGAGCGGAAAGGTATTTCGGGTGGACAACGCAAGCGCGTCAATCTGGCAATGGAACTGCTTACCGAACCCTATCTTTTGTGTTTAGATGAACCCACATCAGGGCTGGCAAGCGAGGACGCACTCACCGTTATTCGCGTTCTCAAAAACCTCTCCATTGATGGACGGACGATTTTATTGACCATCCACCAGCCAAGTTTACAAGTTTACCGTGAACTTGATAACGCCTTATACATGGCCGATGGTAAGCTTGTTTACTATGGTCCTTCCTACCCGGACTCCATTCAATATTTCCGACCCGAGGTCGACCCGGCATCTCCTGACGGCGTGGCCGTCATGGCTGACCCAGGGTCCTGTATGAGCGCTATCGTTGAGGCGACACGAAAAAAAGAAAGCCAAAAATTGGTCGAGCGTTTTCGGGAGAGCCGCTTTTTTTCTGATTTCGTCACCAATCGCGCAAGCAAAAAGAACCCCGACTCGGGAAAAGGTAAACGGCCTCGCTTGTATTTTTTCCGGCAATTCCTGACCCTTTCTCATCGATATTTGCGCACCAAATTAAGGGATAGAATCGGCATGACGATTCTGCTCATCCAGGCGCCTATTATCGGCATTCTGCTCGATTTGGTCTTCGCCAAAGAAACGGGTGTTTTTGCCCGTTTGGCCGATATTCCTTTTGCGCTCTTTCTCTTGGTGGTCTCTTCAATCTGGTTTGGCTGTTCAAACGCGGCCAGGGAAATCGTGGGTGAACGTGCGATTTTTAAGCGAGAGAGAATGATCGGGCTTTCGATTCCAGCCTACGTTTCGAGTAAATATTTAATCCTTGCCGCACTTTCCTTTTTT
>JALSKP010000060.1 GCA_026988815.1 Myxococcales bacterium
CACCCAAAGGGTGCGCTATACCTATGATGACTTCAATCGCCTGATTCAAAAAGATTACGGCACACCCATCGCCCAAAGCGAATTGGGGCATCTTTTTGAAAGCTTTATCTACGACGCATCTGGTCGTCTCATCACCAAACGAGACCTGCGCGGAACGATATGGCAATACGCCTATTCGGTGAAAGATGAGTCGCTACGCTTGCGAAAATCCTTGATTCCCTTTGGCCCCGGCGATGCGCAAACGCCCGACTATTTTGTCGATAATACCTACAATAGCTTCGGGGAATTGATCGCCACCAACGAACACGGAATAGTAAATACGACTATCAATCGTTTAGCAGACGGCCGCATTGCGTCGGTGTCAAAAACCGGCGAGGGAAGGACCTATTATAGTTTTGACACCGATGGAAATGTGGTCTGGCAGCAATCGCCACACAAGGATAGTCAGATCTTCATTGCCAATCTTGGGGATAAAAACCTTCTTCCTAGGAGCGCTCAAATCGGCATATCCTACGACTTCGATGGCAAGGCCTACGCCCTTGGACAAAACACCAACCCGAATGGATCCTTTTTAACGCGTTCATCTATTTCTCACTTCAGCGCCGCATTTGAACCCACCGTGGTCGAGCGTATTGCCGATGACGGCGAGCGCAGTATCAATCATTGGATCTACGACGACGCGGGATTTATCACCCAATCTATCAATGCCGAAGGCTCGCGCACCTTTACCAATCGAAACCTTTTGGGCTGGCCGACCCAAACCCAAACCGAAAAAGATAATGGCTTTGCAATTTACACAACGGCCTATAATTCTCGCGCTCAACAAACCCAAGTTGTTGATCCTGCAGGCCAAGGAACGAGCTATACCTACGATGGACTCGGCCGACTCTTAACCGAACACCGACCCGGTTCTACCTCGCCGTTTAACGTGTTGAGTTATGATAAGTTGGGGCGTCTGAGCACGCGCGAAAACGCCAAGGGAGAAATACTCACCTACCACTACGATCCTCAAAAGGGGGACCTTCTCAATGAGCGATGGGAAAATAGCCCCTTGGGGACACGCACTCAACGCGCCTATCAATACGACGATCTTGGACGTATCGTGTCTTCGCTGCACAACAATATCGTCGCTCTTAAAACGCAGGTCATTCCAGCCGAAGTCGGCACCAGTTTTGTCTACGATCCGCTGGGAAGAATTGTCCGAGAAGGACGATCCAATGGAGGTGCGGGGGCGCAGGAATTTACAGAATATTCCTATAACGAAACATCAAAAGGGTGGGAGCGCACGATCACCTATCCGAGGGGGAATATGCAGGCCCAAAGTCGCGATTTGGAAGGACGTGTTTTTGAAAGTGAACACATCTATAATGGTAAATCGACCTACAGTTATCATCATTATTTAGGCGGCGCGTATTTAGGCCGGCAGATGAATTACCAACAATGGTACGGGGGGAGCACACCCGATCCAATCCGTTTTGAAAAATCTCTAGACGGATTTGGCCGAACAAAAAACTGGACCACACGTGCGCTCGATGTCCTAGGCGGCCAACCCGCCAATAGCGCCTGGGCCGATGAATATTGCAACCACGATGGCTACGATCCCGACCGCTGCAAATCACCCTTGCTCAGCATTAACACCAAGCGTGATGTGATGGGACGCATGCGCGCGATCACGACACGTTTTGGACATCCGATGGGCGGTTTTGGAAATCCTATTGAGAATGATTTCCACGTCGATCGTTTTCGAGGGCATACCTATAGTAAGCGGGGTTACCTTCAGACCTCATGGAAATTAGATCAACAAGGCGGTTCGCCAATTCCGATGACGAGTTTATACGCCAATGCGATCAACAATAATGATGTTGAAAATTTAGGTTTAAGTGTGGGGGCAGACCCTTGGGAACGCCAACGCGATCTTGAGGTGGGCTCGCTTCAGAAAATAGAAAACCTGAATACAGGGGAAGTAAAATGGCAATCTGCGGGTCGTGATCCGGGCCATCGCTTAACCCAGATCGATATTGATAATACCTCCTATCAGGTATCCCACGATGAGGCAGGAAGAACGACGAATAGCTTAGAACACGATCTGCGCTATAACGCCGACGGCAGTCTTGCGGGCATCTTTAAAAGTGGCTCCAATACGCCCCTTGAACTCTATCTTTACGACACCGCCGGACGGCTGTCCTACGTGTATCATCCGTCCACAAAACGTACGGATTCATTTTATTATGATGGCGATAATATGGTGCTCTCCCTCGACAAATATGGGGATGCGCAGTGGACGGCCTATTATGCGCCCGATGGTCAAGTTTCAGAATTTCATCGTAATAAAGAGCACTACATTC
This sequence comes from Myxococcales bacterium, assembly GCA_026988815.1. Taxonomy (GTDB): domain Bacteria; phylum Myxococcota_A; class Bradymonadia; order Bradymonadales; family Bradymonadaceae; genus CALJNB01. Next base: position 2,346 of record JALSKP010000060.1, read on the forward strand.
CGCTAAGCGACGAACGTCGCTCGATCGTTGGTGCGTGGGATATCTCAGAAGGTCAGATGGTCAATATCGCAACCTATGACGCCGAAGGTCGCCTCACCTTATTATCCGACGATGAGGCCATCGAATGTTTGGAAGAAAATAACCCAGGCGTGGTCTGTAGCGCCCCGGGAGGAATGCCTTTTGCGTTTTCTCGTTACGCTAAACTTCGTTTAGCTTACCCGATAATGCCCTCAAAGAACGTTGTTCTTTTTCAAACAAAAAACGGATTATGGCGCTCGCCGACAACGGGCTACGTAAATATGCGCGCCCGTTGGTATAGCCCGAGGATGGGGGTCGTGTGGCGTCAGGCTAACGCCAGACTAACTCGATAAGAATCTAAAGGATTCTATCCTTTGAGATTCAAAAATTCCTTTCTCACGATCCTTTAGGCTATGTAGATTTGTATAATTTGTACGGATTTGCCGCCTTTGACCCTATCAATGGATGGGATCCATATGGAACCAATGTACGTGGTACAGGGGACGATGGTACTGAGGACTATTTGGGGTGGCAGCGCTACAATCCGGCCTTTCGTTTCGGGGTAGCGATCTACAATCTGGCAGAAGATGATGTAGATAAGGACCGTCGCCAAGATTTGAAGATGAAAGGCAAGTATGGGTTAGGTGGGATAAGAATATGGAACCAATGTACGTGGTACAGAGGACGATGGTACTGCGGACTATTTGGGGTGGCAGCGCTACAATCCGGCCTTTCGTTTCGGGTAGCGAGGGCAGTTAAAGAAAGTATAAAAGAAAGCGCCGATGCTGCGGCCAAGGCGGAACGCAAGATTTTAAACGGTGGAGGTGGAGGAGGGAAATACCCTGTGCCCTGTAAAACGAGTTTCGCGGCGGGAACGACGGTGCAGATGTGTGATGGGAGCGAAAAGGCGATCGAAGAAATCGAGGTCGGCGACTACGTTTTGGGAAAGGAAGAATCGACGGGCGAAGTGGGTTGCGGATTGGTGAGCGCGCTTCATACAAGAATTGCCAACGATATTGTGACCCTTGGTTTGCGATCGAAAGGAGGTGAAGTCAGCTTTGAAAAAGCGACGACTGAACATCCATTTTATGTTGTTGGTAGAGGTTTTGTAGCGGTCGGTGATTTGAAAATCGGCGACCAAATCGAGACCACGAGTGGGAGGACGGAAGTGGTATCCTTGTTGAGTGGTTTGTGGCGAAAGTCTGTATTTAACTTGACGGTTCAAAAGTACAAAACCTACTTTATAGGGGAGGAAAAGAGTTGGGTACACAATTGTTTTACGAAGTATACTTCGGGGGGTAACGGTATCCTCGCGGAGTTGGGTTCCGATGGAATTCTGGATTTGGCAATCAAAACCGGTCCAGAAACGCCTCGTGGAGGATTGATGTTCAACGAAGCTGTGAAGCATTTTGGTAATAAAGTAAAAGGCATTCGAGGTACTTGGATCGGCGGAGGAGATTTAGCTGATAATTTCAATGCGTTCAAGACTGGGAGTTCAAGGGGGGCCTCGGTTGAAAATCCTTTTGATACCTTTACCGGTAAAATGGCTAAAAGAAATGGCTTTGATAAGGTTGAGGTCCTAAAAAATACAGAGTCTTATGTTGAGGTTGTTTTTACGAAATGAATGAACAAATTGTTAAGGAAATGAGATCGATATCGAAGACATGTAATGCGTTGGAGATCGCTGAGTTATTAGATTCTTTGCTTACTGAAAATTTACAACAAAGTAATTTGATTTTCTATTTTAAAGCGGCGTTCCCAGAAATCCCACTTCGAGCATTGATAAAATCATCAGCGTGGGAACGTGTAGGCGGTGGTGGGCTCAGTGATTTAAAATTTATAGAAGCTCTAGCTGATTGGTTTCCTCGCAAGTAGAGCTTGTTTGGCCTAGTGGATTCGTATAATTTGTACGGTGAGCGACTTAAAAACGACTTAAAAACGACTTCAAACTCGACCGAGGGTCTCGTGACCGGAAGTAAAATAGCCAGATTTTAAAGAATTCCTTGGAAGGAAAAAGAGAACACGACGGTCTTGTCGAGGGAAAAATTCCAGAAGCTGGAAATGGGTTGGTGGGAGATTTTAGAGCTGCGAAATGTCTTCTCAACCTCACGACTTTAAACTCGACCGAAAGTGCTTTTAAATATGACCGAGGGTCACATGATCTTCAGTAAACATGGGGAATACCGGTTGTTGAGTCGGTTTTTGATGTGCTAGAATTACGATGAAAACGACTGAAAAATACGATAGCTCAGTAAGCACCGTTACGCGATGAACGCCGCTCGATCGTAGGTGCGTGGGATGACTCAGAAGGTCAGATGGTCAATATCGCAACCTATGACGCCGAAGGTCGCCTCACCTTATTATCCGACGATGAGGCCATCGAATGTTTGGAAGAAAATAA
>JALSKP010000061.1 GCA_026988815.1 Myxococcales bacterium
AGTGTATTTTTCCCTTTTTTAAGATGGACTTTCCACGCGTCGCCATCGATAAGAAGGCCCGAGTCATCTTTATTTTTGCCGACCAGCGTCCCGTTTACCCAGATCTTATAAGCGCTCGAAGAACCAAATAACACCAAGGCCTTTTGTTTTTTGGCGAGTTCAACTTCGGTCGAGACATAGGTAATAGCCGATGTTGTGGGTTGGATGAAGTGGTCTAAGGAGACCACACAGCGGTAATCAAATTGCGGGATGGTTCGCCAATCTACGTTTTCGAAGCGACCTACAAAGGGACCCAATTCACCAAGTTCGGGGCCCAAGGCTTTATCATAACTTTCCATTGAGGGATTATCGAAAGGACCGACTATACCAAAATTGCGTAAACATCCTTGTTGAGAACCCATGCCTTTTTCGCCCGAAAACCCCATCGAATCGTCGCGAAGTTCTCGTGCCGCCCAAGCAATACTGCGGTAAAGGCTAAAACGCAAAAATGGATCTTTTGATTTTTCGTAGGTTCTTTTTAGCGCCGAATAATAATACTGACGCGGAACCAAACTTGAGTAATGAGATTTTAGATCATCAAGCTTGGCGAGCGCAACGACGGTGTTCTGTTCAGATAAAAGAGCGTCTAGCTTTTCCTCCAGATCGAGGCGACCATCCTGCGCGCTCTGAGCGCTGGCGATCCAACTCGGAAGTAGAAAAAGAATAGAAAGAATTAGGGTCTTGCGCATGTGGACTTCACAAAAAGGGGTACTTTCATATCAACGCTATGCAGGTGTGGCAACAATTTGCTTAATCAACGTTGGTTTATGTTCTAAACAAGGCTTTTCTTGTGGAAATTCCATCCAATATTTTTCGAAAGTGGAAAAGATTATACGAGTTTTCGGATCCGTGCCTGAATGGTAGCCGACCGACCGTAATGACCGGTCCCCTCATCCAACACCACGTCGGCATCTTCTAGGAGTTCAAATTCTCCCTCAGGAAAATCCTCGCGAAGAATTTCCTCACTAAACATGTGAATTGCGGTTGGCGGGCCGCCTTTGGATCCATATTCTTTGCGGTACTCAACGTGGGCGGGACGATAGGCCTCGATAAGAATGATGCCGCCAGGGGTAAGGCTTTTCCATAAGCCTGCATGAACCTGTTTTCGTAAAGCTTCAGGAAGATGCAACCAAATCGCTGCAATGCAATCCCACTGTCCATCGACCCAAACCATTTCTGATAAATCCCCCTGCCATGCATCGATAATGAGGTCACGTTTTGCGGCGGCCTCAAGCGCATGATCGACTGCGATCTGGGATAGATCCATCGATCGAAGGGCCAATCCCAAACTCGCCAACCAAATGCCATTTCTACCCTCTCCATCGCCAGGGACAAAGGCGTTGCCTAGACCTTCGACGTACTCTTGTTGGGAAAGAAGAAATGCGTTGGGTGCTTCTCCATATCCGTAATTTGAATCTTTATACTTCTCGTCCCAAAACTCACCGTTCATTGTCGTTCCTATTTTAGTGCTGTGGAGCATTGATAAATTATCCCATATATTCAACGGTCGAATCTGAAACAAACCTTTTCCTTCAAAGAAAAAATCAAATGATCGCACTAGAAAGAATCAACAAAAACGGGAACCTTTGGCGTCTTTTCTGCATCCAAGGATTGACAAAGGGAATTTGGATCTTAATGTTCCTATCCGACGAGATTTTGTTTCTCGCCATCGGCTAACCTCTGAATAGGAGCACTACATGTCGAATTTAAAACCAAAACTAATATCGCAGGAAAGTGTGAACGATCTAGAAGTGAATTTGGTCGCGATCGCGAATCTTCCTACAAAATTTGGGCAGTTCAAAATCGCCGCTTTCGAGAATAATCGCGATGCAAAAGAGCACATCGCAATCATTAAAGGTCATGTGGAGGGTCAAAGCGACGTTTTGACGAGAATCCATTCTGAATGCGTAACCGGAGATGTTTTTTCTAGTCGAAAATGTGATTGTGGGGAGCAATTACATTACGCGATGGAAGAACTCGCAAAGAACGAGGCTGGACTCCTTTTATACATGCGTCAGGAAGGCCGTGGAATCGGACTTGCGAATAAAATACGAGCCTATCAATTGCAAGATAATGGCATGGATACCGTCGAGGCTAATCTACATTTAGGTTTTGACGATGATATGCGTTCCTACGATATTGCCGCTGAAATGATTCGTTTACTCGCCCCCCAAAGCGTCCAGTTGATGACCAACAATCCTAAAAAATACCGTGGTCTCTTAGACGCGGGGATCGAAGTTTCAGAGCGCTTGCCGATAAAAATCATGGCTAACCCCTTTAACGAACATTATTTAGAAACAAAAAAAGAAAAATCAGGGCATCTGCTCTAGGGTTTAAACGCTGAAACAACCCTTTCGTTGTCGCCGTAATCTTTGGCTAATTCAACATTGATAAAACCGGAATCAGAACAAAGTTGTACAACTTTGGATCCCTGATCGTAGCCTATTTCTAAGGCAATAAATCCACCGGATTTTAGTTTGGAAAACGCATCTGGAATAAGTCGTCGGTAGATCGCCAGACCATCTTCGGCAAAGAGGGCAAGATGGGGTTCGTGTTCAATGATGTCCGCCGATAAGATCGCTTTATCCTTTTCAGAAACGTAGGGAGGGTTACTAACTACAATATCGAAAGGGCCTTCGCAGGATTGCAAAAGATCGCTCCTTTTAAAATCAACATCAAACCCAATCGTCTTGGCGTTTTCTCGAGCGACATCTAAAGCGTCCTCAGAAATATCCACGCCGATGACCTCAGCATCGAGACATTCCGATTTTAGGCAGACCGCAATCGCACCCGATCCCGTTCCGACATCAACAATTTTTCCCTCGCCTAGCGTCGTCGGCTTTATGCGTTCGAGAACGATCTCGACAAGACGCTCCGTATCGGGCCGAGGAATCAAAACGCGAGAATCGACGATGAAATCAAAATTCCAAAACCCACGGGTTCCTGTGATGTAGGCAATCGGCTCATTCGCGCCTCTACGTTTAATGGCTTTCTTATAGGTCGCCAATTCTAGATCTTCCATGGGCCGATCAAAGTTTGCGTAGAGCATGACGCGTTCAAGTTTGAGAACATTGGCCAACAAAATTTCTGCATCCAAACGTGGTGAATCCAAATTTTTTTTCTCGAAAAATTGCGTCGTCCATTCAAGTATTTTCAAAACGGTCCAAGGTGGACCGAGGGGTTTGTTTTGAGTCATTGGGTGGCGCTCCACTGTCTGAGCAGGTATAAGACCGTCATACCTAACTTAGGCAAATCGTGAAGTCACTCTCTTTCATACTTATCTTTTTTTGTTTTTTGGGATGCGAAGAAAAAACAGCAACGACAACCCAAACCAAGGCGCGGAAAATAAATTCAGAGACAGGCAGCAAAGGCTTCGCCTTGGGCACCTACAAACTTTCGGCGAGCGAGAATGCACATCGAAATGAGATTGCACCTAAACCTAAACGTTTGGAAACCTGTATCAAAAAGGCCTTATTGACCTCGCCACTTTTTAGCGCCGAAGGGGGAAGTCTTGTTAACCTCCGCCTCACCTACGATGTCCTGCAGGAAGCCTCGACCACAAGTATTGTCTTGCTTGCAGAAATGGAAGGGGGTCAACTTGAGCCTTTTTCAACAGGCCTCAAATCCGACCTCGATGCGCAGAATTCTGAAGAGAAAGGAAAACAAGCCTGCGCAAATATCGCAAGTAAGTTGACCAATAACCTCAGCGTTAGCGTGGCTAGTGAAAAGGAGCTCATTGCAATTATTTCCGACCAAAAAAGTGATTCGAAAGTAAGAAAACGCGCCATTCAAAAAATTCGTGAAAAAGACGTCAAATCTGCAGCTCCAGCGCTTAGCCTATTATTGAAAAGCGAAGATGTGAAGATCGCCGTCGCCGCCGCTGCAACGCTTGCCAAATTCGGTTACGTTGAAGCAAGACCAGCTATGCTCGCCCTTGGTGAAAAATTAAGCCGAGAAAAAAACACCTCTTTTATTCCCATGCTATATATTTTGGCAGATGCAGGTGGGCCAGAAATTAGCGAATATTTATCGACTGTTGCAAGTTCTCACGCCGTCCCAAAGGTGCGCGAAATCGCTAAAAAAGCGCTTAAAAATGCATCACGAAAAAAATAAATTCGAAGTCAGAAACTGGCCTCTCAAAGAGAAGATGGTTTTCTCCGGATCGAGACGTTTACATCGCCCCAATCAGAGTCCACAGAAATATCTGCCTTTTCATTCGATTCCGCTAAGGCCGAAAATTGATTGACCAAATGGGTACGCTTTTTCCGCCAGTCTGAAATTCCCGCTGAGAGAGCCGGAGCCAAAGAGATCTTTGATAACTCGCCACCGCTAAATTGTAGGGTTGCTGTCATACTAATATCTTCATCGACGTTTAGAAATTGTCCGATAACGATACCTTCCCTGTTTTCAACGGATTGGGGAAAAAGATCTTTTACGCTCTGTTTGGAATCATTCCAGCGAAGGCTTCCATACCCAAGAGCAAGGTTGTTGGTGTGTATTCGTGTCATTTTTTTCGCTCCTCCTTGAGCTTCGTTGATCGTATGGCTTCTTGAGAAGAAAGGCAATTTTTTAATCTTAGCAATGACGCAAGGTAGCGCTCATTTTCTGAGGAATCGAAAGCAAACTGTAGGCCCTCCTTAAGGTGTCTCCTCGCTTTGCTCGGTCAACACCAACCTACGCGTTTTGTTTGTGTGATGTAGCAACTATGTTAATAAAAAAGTTCA